>DOUO01000087.1 GCA_003520555.1 Oscillospiraceae bacterium | reverse complement strand
GTGATATTGCACTTGCCGGTAAATTCAAAAACCACCTTGCCCAAGCCGCTGAACCAAAGATCAAGCTCGCTGTCCAAATCAAACACACCCGAGGTTTCGACCGAAAAAGCCGTTACCTTTGAATACGGCAGGCTTGTGAAGTCACGTTTTTTGCCTGTAACACCCTGAACATTTACGGAAATAACGCGCTTGTTTGTGAACACAACGCCGTCGCGCACGCTCTTGTACGCCGCCGCAAGGTGTTCGCCGTCAACAAGCAACGGAGCCGTAATGTCTTCAAATTCCTGAATTTTAACCTGTCTGAGCTTCAGATATGAGCTGTTTTTAAAATCAATCATAAGTTCTCCTTTACTATGCTTCGGGCGAAGAAGCATCGCCTCACAGCATTGTGTTTTTTGATTCGACGCGGAAATCAACGTCGCCTTCGGGCATTACAAAGCTGATTTTATAGCCCTTGCCGCCGCAATATTCGGGCTGAAAACGCCTGCCGTTCAGATAAAAGGTGTAGTTTGTGTCAGTCGCGACAAGCGTGAAGTAAAAGACCACCGTTTCACCGGCGCGATAGCTGTCCTTTGCTCCGGGGAAAAATTCCCTGCCGTCTTGATAATTCACCTTGTACTTTTTTGCCCTGCCGAACATTGTACCGCCGCCTTTATTCTTTGTGTTTTCAGTTTACTATCATTTGCGTTTTACGTCAAGCTTTTCGACGTATTTTTATAATAATACAAACAGAAACGGGACTGATTTTACAGCCCCGTTTATCGTTATTAAAGTTTATGTATTTAAAAACAGTTTATAAATTTTCAGCATGCCGTCCTCGGCCTTTCCCAGACCGAGAAAACCGCCTTCAGGGTTTTTTACGCGAAAAAGCTTTCCGTCGCGGTCAGCCTGACCGCGCAGTCCTGTGCGCGTTATGTCAAGAGCGCCTCCGTTTGAGAACCGCTTTGCCTGAGCGTTCGAAACGCAAACAGGCGGATACGCCTCAAAAAGACTTTCGACCGGACGCAGAACACCCAAAGCTTCACCGTTTTCGGCAAGTCGTTCAAGCTGTTCAAGCGTTACGCACTGCTCAAGCGAAAATCCGCACGCCGAAGTTCTTCTGAGGGCGGTCATAACAGCGCCTGTGCCCAAAAGCTTTCCCATATCATCTATTAAAGTGCGTACATACGTGCCTTTAGAGCACAAAACTCTTAAGCGGCCCTCCTGATTCGCTTCGTCAAAATCAAGGAGCTCAAGCTCGTAAACCGTAACTACGCGCGCGCCGCGCTCAACCTCAATGCCCTGACGCGCCAAATCATACAGCCTTTGACCGTCCTTTTTTACCGCGGAGTACATGGGCGGCACTTGGGTGATTTCGCCCGTGAATTCAGGTATAACACGTAAAAGGTCTGATTTTGTGACGCGGCTTTGGCGGCGTGACTTAACCTGTCCCCAGATATCAAGGGTATCGGTTGTCATGCCGAGCTTAAACGAGGCGGCGTATTCCTTGTCGTGGTTCGGGATAATGTCCTGAGCCTTTGTCGCGCAGCCCAGCAGCACGGGCAAAACGCCCGTGGCGTTGGGGTCAAGCGTGCCTGTGTGTCCGGTTTTGCGCTGACCCGTAAGCCTTCTGATTACGGCGATTACGTCAAAGGAGGTAAAGCCCTTTGGCTTGTCAATCAGCAAAACGCCGTTCATATAAAGTCCTCGATTTCACTGATGAGCCTTGCCTTGGCTTCTTCAAGGCTGCCGTTGACGGTGCAGCCTGCCGCGGCAGCGTGTCCTCCGCCGCCGAATCGCGCGCAAAACTCAGCCGCGTTAACGTTGCTGTCGCTGCGCACGGAAACCTTAAAGCCGCCTTCGGCGCGTTCGCGCATCGTGATGCCTGCCAAAACGCCTTCGATTTGGCGCGGAATTGAAGCAAGTCCTTCAAGCTCGTCGTCGTTTATTCCCAACCGTTCACGCATTTCGTTGGTGACATAAATGACGGCGCATTTGCCGTCGGCGCAATATTGAATTGTATCGTAAATTTCGCGTTCAAGCGCGATTTTTTTTCTGGATTTTGTTTCAAACATCACCTTGTTTATGTAAGCGTTGTCCGCGCCCAGCTCAAGCAAATCGGCGCCGATTCTCAACGTTTCGGCGGTGGTGTTTGTGTAACGGAAGCAGCCGGTGTCGGTGGAAACGCCGGTGTAAAGACAGTTTGCGATTTCCTTTGTAAAATCAATGTTCATAAGCGAGAACAGACGATACAGGATTTCGCAGTTTGACGCCGCCAAAGCCTCAACATGCTTTAACGGCGCGTTTATTCTGTTTATTTCATGGTGGTCAATGCACAGCTCAATTCTTCCCTGATAACGCTCGGCGTTGCTTCCGAGCAGTTTTTCATCGGCTACGTCAACGCTGACAATTGTCTGCGCTTCAAAGCTTTGATTTTTTACTCCGCTGAGCAAAAACTCAAAATCCTTCGGAAGATTTGTTGTAATTACCCTTGCGTTTTTTCCAAGCTGCTGCAGCACGAGACAAAGCGCGTAGCCGCTGCCGAGGGTGTCGCCGTCGGGATAAGCGTGAGTTAAAATTTCAAAATTGTCGCGCTGCTTAAAAAACGCGGCGACATCATTAAGACCTGTCATCATCTTCCCCGCTTTCGGAAATATCAAGGCTTCCCAGAATTCTGCTGATGTTAGCGCTGTATTCAATGCTGTCGGTGGGTTCAAAAATCAGCTCGGGAACATGGCGCAGTCTTAGCCTGCGCCCCAATTCGCGGCGGATAAAGCCGCTTGCGTTTTTAAGTCCCTTAACAGCCTGCTTCGCGCTTTCAAGACCTTCCATCGCGCTGACCTTGACGGTACAGTACGAAAGGTCGTTTGTGACCTCAACGCGCACAATTGACAAAAACGCCTGAGTTACGCGCGGGTCCTTGAGCTCGCGGAAAATCGCCGTGAGCTCGCGCTTAATATCCTCTGTGGTCCTTTCAATTCTATGACCTGACATTGTTTCTCCTTTTGTGTATGTTAAAACATTTTGATTTTTATTGCAGGATACGGTTCTGCCGTTATCGGTTTTTGTTTAAGATTCTTCGCTTCGCTCAGAATGACAAAGAGTGTGTTCAGAACGACAATAGGTGCGTTCGGAACGGCAAAGCGTGTTCTTAATTGTCACAATCAGTCGCGGTACTCCTCGATTGTGTAAACCTCAAACATATCGCCTTCCTTGAGGTCGTTGAATTTCGCGAGTCCGATACCGCATTCGTAGCCTTCCTTAACCTCTTTAACGGCGTCCTTAAAGCGTTGAAGCGAACCGATGGTGTCCTCGGCGATAACAATGCCGTCACGGATAACCCTTACGCCGCCGTCGCGTACAATTTTTCCGCTTTTGACATATGAACCGGCAATTGTGCCGACAGACTTGATTTTAATAACGTTGCGGCATTCAGCCATACCCAGCACAACCTCGCGTGTTTTGGGAGCGAGCATACCCTTCATTGCCGCTTCGATTTCGTTTATACAATCGTAAATTACGCTGTAAAGGCGCATGTCTACGCCCGCGCGTTCGGCGTTGTCAGCCGCGACGGAGTCGGGACGGACGTTGAAGCCGACGATGATGGCGGAGGAAGCTTCCGCGAGCATTACGTCGCTTTCGTTGATTGCGCCTACCGCGCCGTGAATTACGTTTACTCTTACTTCCTCGTTCGAAAGCTTTTCAAGCGACTGCTTAACAGCCTCAACGGAACCCTGAACGTCCGCCTTGACAATGATTTGAAGCTCCTTGACCTCGCCGAGCTTAAGCTGGTCAAAGAGGTTGTCAAGCGTAACCTTGGTTTGAGCGTTGAAAATTTCCTCCTTCTTGGCGGACTTTCTTTGCTCAACAAGGGTGCGCGCAAGGCGTTCGTCCGAAACGGCGTCAAAGATGTCGCCGCCGGTCGGAACTTCATCAAGGCCGGTGATTTCAACGGGAACGGAAGGACCGGCTTCGTGAACGCGCTCGCCCTTGTCGTTTGTCATAACCCTCACCCTGCCGACGCTGGTTCCGGCGATGATGATGTCGCCCTTGTGAAGCGTACCGTTTTGAACCAAAACGGTAGCAACGGGACCTCTGCCCTTGTCAAGACGCGCTTCGATAACCGTACCCTTAGCTGCACGGTCGGGATTAGCCTTAAGCTCCTTCATTTCGGCAACAAGTGTCACCATTTCAAGAAGCTCGTCAAGGCCTTCCTTGGTCTTGGCGGAAACGGGAATACAGGGTGTGTCGCCGCCCCATTCCTCGGGGACAAGCTCATATTCGGTAAGCTGCTGCTTAACCTGTTCGGGATTAGCTCCCACCTTATCCATTTTATTGATTGCGACAATTACGGAAACGCCGGCGGCCTTGGCGTGGTTGATAGCCTCAACGGTCTGCGGCATTATGCCGTCGTCAGCCGCTACTACCAAGATAGCGATGTCGGTAACCTGCGCTCCGCGCGCCCTCATTGTGGTGAAGGCTTCGTGACCGGGGGTGTCAAGGAAGGTGATGGGCTTGCCGTCAATTTGAACGCGGTAAGCGCCGATGTGCTGAGTAATTCCGCCTGCTTCGCCGGCGGTTACGTTTGCGTGACGGATTGCGTCCAGAATTGAGGTTTTGCCGTGGTCAACGTGTCCCATAACAACAACTACGGGAGCTCTGCCCACAAGGTTTGCCTCGTCGTCCTCGCTGTCGTCAATAAGCTTTTCCTCAATTGTGACAACAACCTCTTTTTCGACCTTCGCGTGGAATTCCATTGCGATAAGCGAAGCGGTGTCGAAGTCAATTGTGTCTGTGGCTGTTACCATTGTGCCCATAAGGAACGCCTTTTTAACAACCTCGGCAACGGTTGCCTTTAAGCGCAGGGCAAGCTCGTTGACGGTGATTTCGTCGGGAATTTCAACAGTGATGGGCTTTTGCTTGCGTTCAAGCGCGATTCTTTTAAGGCGCTCTGCCTCTGTTTCGCGCTTACCCTGGCGTCTGCCGCGCTGTTTTTGAGCGCGGTTGGAAAACTTCTGCTTCTTTGTCGTGTGGTCGCGGTCTGTGCTGCGCGATTTTGACGTGCCGCTTGCCAAATCGTCGTATTTTGAGTTGTAACGCTCAACGTCAATATTTGTGGCTCTGGTGTCAATTATCCTGCGCTGACGCTTGTGCTCCTTGGGCTTTTCATCGCCGGCGGCGGGCTTTTTGGCGTCCTCGCCGGGCTTTTCGGCAGAGGCTTTGGCAGGCTGATTTTTTTCATTCTTTGTTTCCTTGGGAGCGGCGTCAAGCTTTGCGTTGCGCGCCGCGAAGTATGAATCAAGGCTTTCGACCTTGTTTTCCTGCGTAATAATGTCAAAAATCACATCCAGCTCGCTGTCCTCGAGAGCTGTCATTGTCTTTTTTGTAACGCCGCAATACTTGCTGAGTATTTCGGTAATTTTTTTGTTTTGTACCCCTAAATCATTCGCTGCGTCTTTAACCTTGTATTTTATCATATAATTCTCCTCTCCGGGTTTTCGTATAATAAGAAAGTAAAAAAACCATTATCGGTTTTGTAAGTCAAGCATCTGCACAAGCTTTGAGGCAAAGCCCGGGTCATCAACCGACAAAACGCCGCTGAGCCTTCCGAGCGCGAAGGAAAGCTCCTGCTTTGAACAGTCAAGCTTTATAACCCTTACGCCGTTTTCCCCGGCAGCGCGCAAAACAGGCTTCAGGCTGTTTTCGGAAAAGTCCGCGGCGTAAAGAACAAGCCGTGACTTTTTTGAGTTTACGGATTTAACAACCGTGTCCGCGCCCGAGGCAAGCTTGCCGGCGCGTTTACAAATTCCGAGAAATGATAATATTCTGTCGTTCATTAATCATTCCTCCGAAAGCCGAGCCGCCATTTGCGCGTAAACCTCGTCCGGGATTTTGCAGGCAAGCGAGCGTTCAAACCGCCTTGCCTTGCGCGCAAGCTCAAAACATTCGGGATTTTTGCAGACATACGCTCCGCGTCCCGAAGCCTTACCCGTAAGGTCAAGCTTTATTTCCCCGCCCGAAATCACCTCGCCGTTTTCGCCGAGCTTTTCGGGAGCTTTGACAACTCTGATTAATTCGCGCTTCGGCTTCATTTCGCCGCAGCCCGTGCATTTTCTGAGCGGTATCTTTTTCATATATTACTCTTCCGCGCTTTCGGTGTTTTCCGTATTTTCGGCGTTATCCGCTTCTTCGGTCGTCGCTTCTTCCGCTGTTGTTTCCTCCGCGGGTTCTTCATCCTCGTCCTCGCCGTAGAACCCGCTTTCGGGACGGATGTCAATTCTCCAACCCGTAAGCCTTGCGGCAAGGCGCGCGTTTTGTCCCTTGTTGCCTATCGCGAGCGAAAGCTGACCGTCGGGCACGGTTGCCTTGCAGCTTCTGCTTTCGGCGTCGATGATTTCAACCTTGAGTACGGTTGCGGGCGAAAGAGCCGCGGAAATGTACTTTTCGGGTTCGTCGCTGTATTCGATGATGTCAATTTTTTCGCCGCCGAGTTCTTCGACAATGCTGTTAACGCGGGCGCCCTTGGGGCCTATGCAAGCGCCGATTGCGTCAACGTCGGGATTGTTGCTGAGTACCGCCATTTTGGTTCTTGAGCCGGCTTCGCGCGAAACCGACTTGATTTCAACAACACCGTCGTAAATTTCGGGAACCTCCTGCTCAAACAGCCTTCTTACAAAGCCGGGGTGAGTACGTGATATAATTGCGTGGGGACCTCTTTCATTATCCTTGACGTCGGCAATGTAAACCTTAACGTGGTCGCCTTCCTTCAATTCACCGCAGCCGACCTGCTCGCCCTTGGGCAGCATGGCCTCGCTTTTGCCGATTCTTATGGTGGCAATGCCCTTTACGGGGTCAACGCGTTCAACTGTAGCGGTAGCGATTTCACCCAGCTTTGACTGAAATTCAAGCAGGGTTTGACCTTTTTCTCCGGCGCGGATGCCCTGGCGAATAACGTTTCTGGCTGAGGAAACGGCAATTCTGCCGAGCCTTTTGGGGTCAAGCGGAATTTCGATTTCGTCGCCCACGTCAAACTTCTTTCTTTTGTTAATCTGTTTTGCTTCCTCAAGAGCAATCTCGTAGTCGGGGTCCATAACCTCGTCAACAACGGTTTTGACAAGCTTTACGTCAAAGGTGTTTTTGTCGGGGTCGATTTTGAAAACAACGTTTTCGTTGCCGCCGTAGTAGTTTTTGCAGGCAATTACAATAGCCTTTTGAATTTGCTGGAGCATATAGTCCATAGGAATGTCTTTTTCTTTTTCAAACATTCTCAAAGCTTCGAATAAATCCTTGTTAGTCATTTTTCCTATCATCCTTTTCTGAGTTATTTATCAAAATTAATCAAAATCATCGAGCTTAATCCAGACGGCGTCCTTTTTGTTGATTGTAATTTCATTTTCGCCGCTGTGGTCGGAAATTGTCACCATTCCGCCGTCGTAAGCCTTAAGCCTGCCGTTAAACTCCCTGCCGATTCCCTCGATGGGACGAAGCATTTTTACCATGATGTCCGCGCCCGTAAACTGTTCAAAATGCCGGTCACGCACGAGCTCGCGCTCAATGCCGGGCGAACAAACCTCAAGGCAGTAGGAGTTTTCAATCGGGTCGAGCCTGTCAAGCGGCTCGTTGACCGCGCGCGAAACGCGTTCGCAGTCGTTGATGTCAACTCCGCCGGGCTTGTCGATGAATATGCGCAGAAACCAGTCCGCGCCTTCCTTGACATAGCGGACGTCCCAAAGCGTCAGCCCGAGTTCGTTAATAATAGGTTCGCAGAGCTCCTGCACCTTGGCGACGGTCGCGCCGCCCTTGCTTTTAGCCATAAGCACCCTCCCGGTACAAACACAAAGGAGCGGGTTGCCGCCCACTCCTTTACTTTAACTTATTTTACAATATAGATTATAGCACCTATGCGCGCGC
>DOUO01000178.1 GCA_003520555.1 Oscillospiraceae bacterium | reverse complement strand
TTGCAAGGACGACAACGCAGTATTGTGGAAAATAGACCGCAAAGATTGGCTGCTTTTTATTAGGTATTAGTATTATATACAAATTTCGACAAACCGTCAACAATTTTGCATAAAAATGCAGGGTACCGAAAACAGTACCCCGCAAATCATCGTTATTTAAATTTTTCGGTCTGCAATTAATTCTCCGCGCCGTCCCCGGACTTTTCCTTAAAGGCAAAGAAGCGCTGACCTATATAGTTGCAAGCCACAAATACGCACGCGCCTACCGCCCAGCTCATGTTTGCCGCAAAATCGTTTACGCTCATGCCGAACATCGAAAGGTTAGCGGCCTTGCAGCCCTCGCTTACAAGCGTTGCGGCAATTACCCTTATAATCATGCAGACAGCAATGTTTACGGTAAAGCGCACAACAGGCTTCCAGCCCTTTTCCTTGTTTTTGAAGGTAAAGTATTTGTTCAGAAAATAGCTGACAACACTGCCGACAACAACTCCCGCAAAGGCGGCAACGCCCGCGCCCCAGGAAAAGTTTTTCAATCCGAACGCGTGAAGCAAAAGCAGAACCACGCCCTCTCCTATGAGAGTGTTTAAAATGCCTACCAATATAAATTTCCAGAATTTGATATCAAAAAACTTTGCTAAAAAACTTTTCATTTCTTCTTAGAGCCTACTAAATACAGGCATACTCCTATAATGATAAATACAGCGTTGGCAATAATGATGATAAGAACGGCGTTGCCGTTGACTCCTGCCTGCGCTGTCGCGGCAAAAATTGTGTAATCTTCCACGCTGCCCTTGGCAATATCATATTTTTTGCCGTCAAAGGTATTGCCGGCGTCCTTTGCCTTCTTTTCAAAGGCTTCCGCGCTTTCACAATCCTTGGCAGGTTCAAAGGTTGTGCTGATTAATTCTTTTCCCTGACAGATAACAACGTTATTTCCGCATTTTTCCGCAAGATTTTCGCCCATTACCTCCGCGTAGCTGTCGTCTGTGAAGCCGAGGATAAGCACACCGTCCGCGTCCTGACGGCGAACGCCTACGTTAACCTTGTAGCCGTCGTCGGTCTTTACGGGATCGCTGATCATCTTGTCAACAATGCTCTTGGTAATTTTTCCGAAGGCCGACAAGTTGTTTTCCTTAAGGGTTTTTCCGACCATCTTTTCGTCGGGATAAGCCTGAACCGCTTTGCCCTTGATGTCGGTAATAACTATAAAATCAGCGCCTGCGGCATTGGCTATTTTCTCAAGCTGGCCGTCGTCGTTTTTGCCCTGATACATAATTACCGCCGAAGAACCCTTTTTAAGCAGGTTGTCCGTGAAATCGGACTCAATCCGCGCGGAATCGTCAATAAACTTCTGCACGGTTTTTTCTGCGTTGGCAAGCGACGCCTTGGCGGCGGCGTCTCCGGAACCTGAGCCCGACACAATACACGCCGTTACGCACGACGCCGCAAGCAGCAGAGCTGTGACAATTGCCGCGAAGGCAACGCCTACGGATTTTTTGGTTTTTGCTTCGCTCATAAAATTAATTCTCCTTTTCTTCGTTTTTTTCTTCAGCAAAGTTTGAAAATTTGGTTATATAGATAGGTCTTTCCTTTGTTTCCATGTAAATTTTTCCGATGTATTCGCCCAAAATTCCGATTGACATCTCCGTAAGTCCGCCCAAAAAAAGCACCGCGCTGAGGGTTGTTACATAACCCGGAGTGGTGATTCCGAAAAACAGCGTTTGAATAAGGGTAATCAAGATATAAATCAGCGAAATAACAAATATTATCGCGCCCATGATCGCCGTAAAACGCAGCGGCGCGACGGAAAAGCAGGTTATGCCGTCGATTGCGTATTTAAACAGCGACGAAAACTTCCACTTTGTCGTGCCGAGCTCGCGGTCAACGGTTTTGAACGAAATCCATTTGGTGTTGAAGCCTACCCAAGAAAAAATACCCTTTGAAAAACGCTGCACCTCGCTGAGCTCGAGCACAGAGTCAACCATCTGGCGCGTCATCATGCGGTAATCCATTGCGCCGTACGGATTTTTAACATCGGTAAGCCTGTTTGAAAGCTTAAAAAACAGCTTTGAAAACGCGTCGCGGAAAAAGCCTTCGCCCTCGCGCGCGTCACGCTTTGTCGCGCAGCAGTCGTATCCCCGGCGCATTGCCTCAAGCATTTGAGGAAAAATCTGCGGCGGGTGCTGCAAATCCGCGTCCATCACCACAACGTAGTCCGCCGTGCTGTGCTCAAGCCCGGCGTACATTGCGGCTTCCTTGCCGAAATTGCGTGAAAAAGAAATATATTTGATGTTGTCAAACTGCCCCGCGAGCCTTTTCATAATAAGATATGTTTTGTCGCGGCTTCCGTCGTTTACCAAAATATACCGGAAGCTGTATTCGGGGAGGGTGTCAATTACCTTGTTGGTTTCAAGCACAAAATGCTCAAGGCCTTCCTCCTCGTTGTAGCAGGGAACAACAAGATCTACCGTATTCATCAGCCTATAACTCCCTAATTAATTATTTTTCTTCTTTATTATATCAAAGTTATTATTAAAAGTCCAACTATTTTGAAAATTTTATTTATTTTTAAGAAATTTCTTATTTACAAAATTTTAAAACGTGATAGAATAGTATATGTATAATTATGTCTAATAAAACACGGAGGTTGATTTATGCTCAACACAGACACACTTCGCAAGCCCGAAGGCTTTAAGGAAAGATTTAAAGCTCTGGCTTCCCGAAATCTTTTTGTTTGGCTTGCGTTTTTAATTCCGTTTGTACTGATGGTAACCGCGTTTGGTTTAATGGAGGTTTCACCCTTCGGCGACAAGCAGATTCTTGTTACCGACCTTTGGCACCAGTATTTTCCGTTTCTGGTTGATTTCCAGGACAAGCTGAAGCACGGCGAATCTCTGTTCTGGACGTGGGCTGTCGGCGGCGGAACAAACTATTTTTCGCTGATGTCCTACTATTTGGCAAGTCCTCTTAACTTTTTGACGGTGTTTATTCCGGCGGACTGGCTGCGCGAATTTTTGATGTTTTCCGTATGTATCAAAATTGCGCTGGCAGGCAGCTTTATGGCGTTTTTCCTTAAAAGCGTATATAAGCGCAACGACGCCACGCTGCTTATTTTCGGATGCAGCTTTTCATTCTGCGCCTTCTTTATGGGCTATTATTGGAACACGATATGGCTTGACACGGTATGCATTACGCCGCTTGTCGCGCTGGGAATCGTTAAGCTTCTCACCGAAAACCGCTTCCGTTTGTTTGTGGTAACGCTGGCGCTTTCGCTGCTTACAAACTACTACATCGGATTTTTCACATGCATTTTTGTGCTGCTTATTTTTGTGGCTTACAACCTTATGCGCTGGCAGGGACTTAAGACCTTTGCCGTAAACCTTGTTAAAACCGGCTTGTTTTCGCTGCTTGCAATAGGCATTACGGCGTTTTTCCTGATTCCGGCGTACATGGCGCTTCAGACAACCCACGCAACCGGCAGCACCTTCCCGACCACCTTTGCCATTAATATAGGCGGAACAAACGATTTCATGGGCGTGCTTAAGGCTATGAAAAGCATCACCGGCAACCTGATTAACTTTACCTGCGCCGCCAACAAGGAAGCCGACGCCATTCCAAACATAGCGTGCGGAGGAGTCGCGCTGTTCTTCGCGTTCCTTTCGCTGACCTCGAAGAATATAAAGCTGAGGGAAAAGGTTGTAATGTCCGCGCTTGTCCTCTTTATGATTTTAAGCTGCATTATCCGCCAGCTTGACTATATATGGCACGGATTCCACTTTACGAACATGATTCCCTTCCGTTTCGCGTACCTTATCAGCTTTGCGATTATAGTCATGGCGTTCAGGGCGTTCATGAACATTGAATCAATAAAGCTTACCGGCAGTTTAATTGCCTCGGCGCTCTGCTTCTTTGTGCTGATAATGGCGCTTGACGACAGCGGAACCGACACCATGTTTAAGGATCACATGGACTGGATTACACCCACAATAACGGCGTCGGCAATTATCTTCATATTTATCACCGTTGTGGTTCTGCTTTACACAAAGCGCGTAATTCCGAAAAACGCGCTCATTGCGTCGCTGATGATTATAACAATCGCTCAAAGCGGCTTTACCGCTTACTGCGGCGTAAACCGCACCACGGTTACCACCACCGTCGCGTATCCGCGCGGAGAGGAAATTACCGCCGAGTTGATTGACGTTATGGATCAGCTTGAGGAAAACAATACCGAGCTCTGGCGCGCGGAGGTTACCACAACGCAGACCTTAAACGACGGCGCGCTCAACGGCTACCGCGGTCTTTCCATGTTTAACTCGATGACAAACGAAAGCATGACTCAGTTCTTTGAGAACTTCGGTTTGATGGGCTGGAAGTCAGGCAACCGCTACACCTACGCCGAAAGCTCGCCCGTCGCCAATATGTTCATGAATCTGAAATATTTGATTTTGCGCGACGGCTCAATTCACAACACCTACGACCTTACGGAAGTAAGAAACGCGCAGTTTGAAAAGCTTTACCTCAACAACCATTATCTGCCGATGGGCTTTATGGTTGACAAAGGACTTGAAGGCTGGGTTGAAAACGAAAACGAGGATCAGTTTAACCCGTTTGAAACGCAAAGCGAATTCTTCCGTCTGGCAACGGGAATTCAGGAGCCTGTTTACACAAAGCTTCTTCCCACGGGAAGCGCGCACAGCGACTCGTCCGTAATGAACATCTCCGAAACGGCATACGGCAATTACAGCTATTTTTCCGTTAACAAAACAGTAGGCCTTAAGCTGCAGTGGGACTACACCGCGCCCAAGGACGGTCTTTACCTAATGTACGGCGACATTACCGACGGCGACGACATCACTGTTTCGCAAAACGATATGCCGCAGTCTCAGACCTACAACATGAGCCGTTCTTACATAGCAAGCATAGGTTACTTCACAAAGGGCGACAAGATTTCCGTATCCGCCTCACCAAAAGCCGGTTCAAGCGGCACGGCAAAGGTTTATGTCAATATGCTTAACTCGGAAGTGTTTGAAAAGGGCTACAACAAGCTTAGAACACAGGTTATGCAAAGCACAAAATCAGGCGCAAGCCAAATTGAGGGTAAAATAAACGTTCTAAACGACGGCTTGTTCTACACCTCAATCCCCTACGACGGCGGCTGGAGCGCGACCGTCGACGGCAAAGCTGTTGAAATCAAGCCGGTAGGCGGTTCGCTTGTAGCCTTTGAGCTTAACAAGGGCGAACACGACATTGTAATAACATACTATCCCAAGGGCTTCTGGCCGGGACTTGCGGTTACTGCCGTTTGTCTGCTGGCGTTTATTGTAATCTGTATTTTGGTTTACATCAAAAAGCGCAAGCTGTTGCCCGAATCGGTTTACAGCGAGCTTTCCTTCCCCGAAAACGAGGAACCGGCGGAGTTGCCGGAAACCCGCAGCCGCAACGAAAAGCCCGTAAACCCCGGAAAAAATAATCAGAAGAATAAAAAGAAAAAGAAAAAATAAAAATTTTAAGGGAGGCTGCGTGCCTCCCTTGTTTTGTGCATATTATACCAATCTTCATTAAAAATCAGACTTTATACTAATACCTAATAAAAAGT
>DOUO01000141.1:1195-5082 GCA_003520555.1 Oscillospiraceae bacterium | reverse complement strand
TTTCTATCAGGAATTAGTATTAATCCTTAAATGAAAACAGCCGGGCTAACAGTGTATAAGACCTGTGAACCCGGCTGAAATTTTAATATTATTATTTAATTATACTGCGGTGTAACCTTAATTCCGTTAGTCAGGTTTCCGTTGTTGTCACAATACTTTTTCTCGCTGAGACCGGTGATAACCTCCCAGTAAATCTTCGGTGTGGTTGAGCCGTTTTTAATAACCTGATACTCAACGGAAAGAAACGCCTTGTTTTTGGTGTAGTTGTAGCCGTTAAGGTTAGAGCCGTTGAAGCGGATTTCCTGATTAAGGTTGTAGTTCAAAAGTCCGCCGCCTGCGGCCGCGCCTTCAAGCTTTGCCGATTTAACCTTAAGATATGTTCCGTCGTACTTGATATAACCCTGGAAGTTCAGCAGCTTTTCGGAAGTGTTCTGCAAGCTGTAGGTGCAGGTAACGGTGTCGCCCACCTTAAAACGCTTGTTGCCAAGCTTTAAATCGCTTGCGCTGTCTGTTGACTTGTCGGGTACATACGGTGTTTTTGCGGGAGCCGATTTGCTTGACTGCTGACTGCTCTGCTTTGAGTTTTGAGCCGCGCTGCTTTGAGTGTTTTTAGAGCTTTGCTGCTGTGAGCTTTGAGTCTTTGAAGAAGCCTTGCTTGACTGCGCCTTTGAGCTTGAGCTGCTCTTTTTATCATTTGCGGCTGAGTTTTCCTTTTTGTCGGAGGTAGGTACGCTCGGCACAGTTTCTCCCGTGGTGTTGCCTTGCTCGTCAAGCACATTGCCGTCCTTGTCAACAATTACACCGTTAACTTCGTAGGTCGCAATCTCGGTTTCATGGACAACCTCGGTTGCAGGTTCAACCTTCTTGTCAGACGAACATCCCGTCATTACGCTGGCGGTCAAAATTGCTGACGCAACCGCCGCTGCGAGTGTTATGTTAAAAATCAGTTTGTTTTTTGTTGTTTTGTTACTGTTCATTTCAGCCACTTCCTTTAATAATAATTCCGCTTGCAAAAATGTTCTTGCCTCAGTATTTATTATATCAAAGATTTCCGCAAAAATAAAGAGTTATTTTAAATATGAAAAAAATTTGAAATAAAAGACTTGTCAGTGTGACAATAAGGTGATAAAATATAAATAAAGAGTAATTTTTGATTATGATAATGGTCATTTTTTGCTCCGAATTATCAGATTGGCGAGTTATTTTATTAAATAATCGCATTTTTTTATCGTGAGAAATAATATCTTGAAAAAATTTTGTAATTAAGGAGATGGTGTTTTGAAGAAGTTTGTTTCCGCCTTGATGGCTCTTACGCTTACGGCAGTTTCCTCGGTATGTGCTTTTGCCGCTCAGGAAAAGCTTTACGGCGACGCGAATCTTGACGGCTTGCTCTCAGTTAAGGACTGCACTCTTATTCAGCGTCACTGCGCCGCCGCGGTTAAGCTTGGAGATGCAGCTTTAAGTCGTGCCGACGCGGATCGTAACGGTACAGTAAATATTGACGACGCTACTTATGTACAGCGTTTACTTGCGGGTTATGTTCCGCAAAAGAATTATACTAAGGAAGAAGCGCTTGCCGAGGGCGACAAAGCCGTTACTAACCTTGGAGTTGAACTGCTTAAGGCAGGCAGAAAGGAAAAGAAAAACACGCTTGTTTCGCCTGTTTCCGTCATGGGAGTGCTGTCGATGACCTCAAACGGCGCGCGCGGCAAAACAAAGGCACAAATGGAAAAGGTGCTCGGAATGCCCGTTAACGCGCTTAATACATACTTCAAGTATTTCCAAAGCAACACAAACAACAGTTGGGGATTAGAATACACAAAGCTTAACACCGCGAACTCGGTATGGTGCAACAGCCTTTACGGCAATGTAAATTACACCGACAGCTTTAAAGAGGCCGCCGAGGATTATTATTCCGCCGAGGTCAGCGCTCTGCCTTTTGACATCGACGCGCAAAATCGTATAAACGGTTGGGTCAAGGAAAATACCGACAATATGATTGACGGTATTGTTGATGAAATAAATCCTCAGTCATATATGTACCTTGTAAACGCGCTTGCCTTTGACGGCAAATGGGAATCTCCTTACGACCCGCGCTTTATGGTCAGAAGCGGAACGTTCACTAACGCCGACGGTACAAAATCAGCCGCCGAGTATTTATGCTCCGAGGAATATAAATACCTTTCCTCTGATTCCGCCGCAGGCTTTATGAAGTCGTTTGAAGGCTCAAATTACGCGTTTGCGGCTTTGCTGCCCAACGAGGACTTGTCAATTGAAAATTATGTTGAAAGCCTTGACGGCAAAGCCCTTTCAAAAATTTTGAACAGCCAAAGCGAGGAAAAGGTTGAAGTACGTTTGCCGAAATTCAAGGTTGATTATAAAACCGAGCTTTCACCCGTGCTCAAGGCTATGGGCATGACCGACGCGTTTGACGCAACCAAGGCTAACTTTACCGGTATGATTGAAAACGCGCCGTTTAACGCTTACATCGGCAGGGTTATTCACAAAACCGCAATTGAAGTAAACGAGGTCGGCACCAAGGCTGCCGCGGCAACCTCTGTTGAAATCAAGGCAGGCTCAACACCCGAAGAACCCAAATATATCCGGCTTGACCGCCCGTTTGTTTACATGATAATCAACAGTAAAACAAACACTCCGCTGTTTATCGGTACGTTGGATTCATTGAATTAATTAAAAGTCATAAAAAATTATAACGTCGCCGGCGCAAATTTTGACGCCGGCGGCGTTTCTTTTATCGGCTAAAAACAGCTTTTTCGGCGCGGAGGAAAATTTTTTAATAAATAATATAAATAAACGGTATTTAGCATTGAAAAAAATGTAAAAGCGGTATATAATAAAAATATATTTTTTTCGGAAAAATCACTTCAGAGAGGGATGTAAAATATGAGAAAAACCAGAATTGTCTGCACCGTGGGCCCTGCCTGCAACACCAAGGAAATGCTGTTGAAAATGATTGACGCCGGAATGAACGTTGCGCGTGTTAATATGTCTCACGGCAATCAGGACACCCTTTCGGGCACCTTTGCCACAATTCGCGAGGCAATTGCCGAAAGCGGAAAAAATGTTGCGATATTGCTTGATACAAAAGGCCCCGAGGTCAGGGTTACAACCTTCCGCGGAGGTTCAGCTCTGCTTGGAGAAGGTTCGGAATTTACGCTGTATAAAAACCGCGACGAAGGCGACATAGACGGCGTTGCCATTTCTTACCCGAAGCTCGTTGATATCTTCTTTAATGAGGGCAGCGGCGCAATCGGCAGGGAAATTTTACTTGACGACGGCATCATTTCACTTATCGTAAAGGAAGTGCGTCCGGACTGCATTATCACTACGGTAAATAAGGGCGGTGAGCTTAAGAACCGCAAAAGTATTAACATCCCGGGCTATCACATCAATATGCCTTACGTCAGCGCTCAGGACAGACGTGATATCGAGTTCGGACTTTCTCAAGGCGCAAATTTCGTCGCGGCTTCGTTTGTACGCAATCACGAGGATGTGCGTACTCTGCGTGATTATATTGACAGCCTCGGATATGAGCATGTTGAAATAATCGCAAAAATCGAAAACCAAAGCGGCGTTGACGACATGGATTTAATCATGGATTACGCTGACGGAATTATGGTAGCGCGCGGAGATATGGGCGTTGAAATTCCGTTTATCAAGCTTCCGGAAATTCAGAAAACCTTAATACGCAAATGTGTTGCAAAGGGCAAATATGTAATTACCGCAACGCAAATGCTTGAAAGCATGACTACTTCTCCGCGTCCCACCCGTGCGGAAATCAGCGACGTAGCCAACGCTGTTTACGACGGAACAAGCGCTGTTATGCTGTCGGGCGAATCAGCCGCCGGTAAATATCCGCTTGAAAG
>DOUO01000141.1:0-1058 GCA_003520555.1 Oscillospiraceae bacterium | reverse complement strand
TTTGAGGATCCCAATGTGCTTAGAGGAAGCATTTGCCGCGCCGCAAAGGACATAGCGAAGAAGGTAAACGCAAAGGCGATTTTGGTTGAAAGCGCAACCGGAAAGGTTGCCAGAGCAATGGTTCATTTCCGTCCCGACGTTCCGGTTATCGCAGTTGTTACCAGCGAATCCGTATGCCGCAAGCTTTGCCTCAACTGGGGTATAACCGCTCTTGTAGGCGAAGAAAAGATGAATTCCGACGACATAACAGCTCAGGCAATGGAAAAGGCGCTCAGCACGGGGCTTGTCAGCAAGGGCGATACCGTTGTAGTCCTTTCATCAAACAAGACCGTTCCGACATCAAGCACGGACTCGCTTAATATCCGCATACTGTAATATGAATAATGTTATTTTAATCGGCATGCCCGGTTCGGGCAAAAGTACCCTTGGAGTGTTGCTTGCAAAAGCGCTTGGCTATTCGTTTGTTGACACCGATTTAATAATCAGCCGCAAAGCGGAAAAGCCCTTGCAGAAAATACTGGACGAGGACGGTTTGGAACGCTTTCTGCGGCTTGAGGAAGAAACAGGCCGCGAGCTTGAATGTGACCACACCGTAATCGCCACAGGCGGCTCAATGGTGCTGAGCGAAGCAGCTATGGAGCATTTAAAAAAGCTCGGGAAGGTTGTTTATATTGACGTGCCTTTTGAGGAAATAAAAAAGCGCGTGACAAACATCACAACGCGGGGAATTGCGTTCCGTAAGGATGAGACGCTTGAAAATGTGTATCAAAACCGTGTGCCGCTGTATGAAAAATACTCCGACGGAAGGGTAGAGGTTTACGGTATCAATAACATTGAGGAAACCGTAAGCAGACTGTTGGAAACGCTTATATTTAATTAATATTTTAAAATTTTAGCCGGGCAAGTATTTTGCCCGGCGTAATTTTTTGTTTTCGGTTGATTTATAAAAAACGATCGGATTTCTTCTTACAAAAATATTGTCGTTATCAGTATTACCTGAACCGAGTAATCAGAAATCTTCGAACATGAAGTCAGCCCAGTAGTATTGGCTCATATAT
>DOUO01000126.1 GCA_003520555.1 Oscillospiraceae bacterium | reverse complement strand
CGAGGTCGTATACCATAACCTTCTGGTCGTTTTCTTTGTCTACGCCGTATGAAAGCGCGGCGGCTGTAGGCTCGTTGATAATTCTTTTAACGTCAAGACCCGCGATTTTGCCGGCGTCCTTTGTAGCCTGACGCTGAGCGTCGGTGAAGTAAGCGGGAACCGTAATAACAGCCTGAGTAACGGTTTCGCCGAGGTAAGCTTCCGCGTCAGCCTTAAGCTTTGAAAGAATCATTGCGGAAATTTCCTGGGGTGTGTAGCTTTTGTTGTCAATTGTTACCTTATAAGCCGAACCCATTTCTCTTTTAATGGAAGAAACGGTGCGGTCGGGGTTTGTAATTGCCTGACGCTTTGCAACCTGACCTACCATTCTTTCGCCGTCCTTGGAAAAGGCTACTACCGACGGGGTTGTTCTTGAACCCTCGGCGTTTGCGATAACAACGGGCTCGCCGCCTTCGATAACTGCTACGCATGAGTTTGTTGTACCTAAATCTATTCCTATTGTTTTAGCCATAATTCATTCCTCCGTAAAATTTGAATTTTGATTATTGATTTATTTTGATTTTTGTTGATGACTGTTTAATTAACTACCTGAACCATCGCGTGGCGGATGATTTTGTCTCCGATTTTGTAGCCTGTCTGAAATACGTTCGCAATTTGGTTAGACTTGTATTCGTCGCTGTCCACCATTGAAACAGCGTTGTGCAGGTTCGGGTCAAATTCGTCGCCGGGCTTGCCGTAGCTTTCAATCTTAAGCTTATCGAAGCTCTTTTGGAGCTGGTTTGAAATAAGCTCAACGCCCTTCACGATTTCAGGGTCGCTGTCCTTTAAGTTTTCAAGCGCCATTCTTACGCTGTCGGAAACGGGCAAAATCTCCGTTACCGCCTTTGAGGTGGCGTCGTCATAAATAGACAGCTTTTCGTTTGAGGTGCGCTTGCGGTAGTTTTCATACTCCGCGGCAAGGCGCATATATTTGTCCTTCCATGAGGCTATTTCCTCCTCAAGCGCCTTTATTTTTTCCTCATTTTCATCCTTTGGTTGCTCAGCGGCTTTTTCTGCGGTTTCCTCCGCGTCCGCCTGCTCCTCGGCCCCGGTTTCCTCAACCTCAGCCTTGGGGTTTTCCTTTTCCTTTTTCTTTGCCATTGTATATCCTCCCTCAGAAGTCAATCATTTCGTTTAACAGCTCGCTTACACATTCGCCCATGCAATCCGCAACCGAAAGAAGCCTTGCGTAATCCATCCTGAGCGGTCCGATTAAAGCCAAAACTCCCGACGGGTTGCCGTTGATTTGATACCTTGTTGATATTACCGAGCTGGAAGCAAGCTCCACGCGGCTGTTTTCTTTACCTATAACGGCGGCTGTTTTAAGCGGCAGCCTTTCAAGCATTGCGGAAAGGTCGTGGCGGTTTTGCAAAAACGCCAAAATCCTGTCCGCCCGGGCGTCGCCCAAAAGCTTGCCTATGCCGCTGCTGTACACGCTTAGCTCGCCTGCCAAATCACAGGCTTCCTTTACCGCCATCAGCGCCGAAGGCATTAACAGCGAAAGCTCTCCGAAGCCTGCCGCGACAGTTTGTATAAACGGCCGGTTGATTGCCGCAAGCCTTACTCCGGCAAAAACCTCGTTCAAGGCTTTGTCAAACACCCCGAGGATTTCGGGCGTGATTAAGAACTCACAGCGAAAAAGCTTTGTTTTGATAATGCCGTTTGAAACAATCACAACCGCCATGGCGGTGTGCGCTCCGGTCGGCACAAAGCTTATTTTCCGCACGCGGCTTTCATCACCGGCGGGCGTTGTAGCCAAAGCAACGCAGTCTGTAAGCCGTGCCGAAAGCTTTGCCGCCCGAGCCAAAAGCGCTTCGGGCGAATCCGCGTTTGACAGCTCGTCGATAATGTATTCCCTGCCGCCGGGAGATACCGGCTGAACCTTCAGCGAATTGTCAACGTAATAGCGGTAGCCGAGCTGAGTCGGAATACGCCCTGCCGAGGTGTGGGGCTGAATGATATAGCCCTGCTCGGTAAGGTCCGCCATGTCGTTTCGCACGGTTGCGGACGAAACCTTAAGCCCTGCTTCGTTTATCAGCGTTTTTGAGCCCACAGGCTCGCCTGTGGAAATGTAGCTTTCAACGATAGCGGAAAGTATTTGTTTTTTTCTTGCAGCCGGTTCCATACCATCACCTCTCTGTTTTTGAGGTTTAGCACTCTCGACTTGGGAGTGCTAACTGCTTTATCAATAATATAACCCCAAAGTCAGGAAAAGTCAAGGGCTTTTTTGAAAATATTTTCCATTTCACCAAACTTTCACCTGTTATTCACGTTTTACTTGACTTTAAACGCCTTTGAGGATATATTTATATAAGGAAAAGGAGAGTATATGTATGACCGATTTTTTGCAGGGCGGCGCGGTATTTTTATGGCTTGCGCTGGCCGTGCTTACATTTATAATAGGAAGAAAGCAGGGCGCGGCAGGGTATTTGCTGAGCGTGTTCTTTGTATTTATGGCGGTGTGGTACGCGCTGAGAGCGTTTTGGGGACTGCCCGTGTTTGAGGGAGCTTTAAGCTACGTTTTCCGCGGAATATTGCTTGCGTTCCTGTTGATAATTGTCGCGGTTTGGTACCGCGGCCGTAAAAATCAGGCGAAGTCCGACCGTGAGGCTGCACATCACGGCGAGGGCTGCACCTGCGAACACTGTCAAAACGAGCGCGGAGATAAACTGCATATAGATTAGTATACGCCGCAAAACACTATATATTGTTGTCAATTGAAAGCGGTGCAAAAAAATTTGCTTTTTTTGAAAAAATGCTTGATTTTCAGCCGTTTTTATGCTATTATATTATCCATATGACTGATATTTTAAGGAGGTGGGACAATGCCAAACATTAAATCTGCAAAAAAGCGCGTTAAGGTTATTGCTACAAAAACAGCTCGCAACAAGGCTGCAAAGTCAGCTCTCAGAACCGCTATCAAGAAAGCTTACTACGCTGTTGACACTAACGCTGACAACAAAACAGAGGCAGTTCGTCTTGCTATCAAGAAGATCGACCAGGCAACAGCAAAGGGTATTCTTCATAAGAATACGGCAGCAAGAAGCAAGTCTTCTCTTGCTAAGCGTCTTAACGCTTCCGCATAAGATTAATTGTAACCTTAAAAGCAGAGTTTTCTCTGCTTTTTTTGTTTTTCTACAGTGTTTTCTATTGACTTTTGGTTAAAATATGTTTAAAATATATATAGTTTAGTATTTTTGAAAAATCTCAATTTAGGAGGAAGCTTATGAGAAACAGAAAGTTCTTTTGGATTGTAGGTATTATTTCACTGGTAGCCGCTATTTCCGCGGCTGTTACGGCGTTTTTGTTTGTTAAGGAAAAGCAGAAAAAAGACGATGAGGAGCTTATGGAGTACCTCGACAGCGCTATCGAGTAATTTTACCGCGCTTTAACAAAGAAATTAAACAAGGAACGATTACCGTCGTTCCTTATTTTTTTAGGTGATAAAATATGATTGAACAGGAGCTAAACAAGCTGCTCAGGGCGGCAAGACAGGACGACGACCTTAAGAAAAAGCTGATTGAAACCAAAAACAGCGATAATCCGGTTGAGGACTTTTGCGCTATCGGTCAAAGCCTGGGCTGCAAAATAACCGCCGGCGAGCTGTTTTGCGTCGGAATGACGGCAAGCGACGCAAAGCTGAGAAGCGTAAACGGAGGCGGAGTTAACGCTATTGACGGCTGGGACGACGCCTACGAACAGTTTATTATGACCTTGGAGTGGACATGATGAAGCGCGCCTATCCCTCCTATTATAAAAAATTCAAATGCGTGGCAAACCGCTGCGCGGACAGCTGCTGCAAGGATTGGGACGTGGTGGTTGACAGTGAAACCGAAGCGTTTTACAACACCGCAAGCGGCAGCCTCGGCGAAAAAATACGCCGCCTGACCGTGACCGACAGCGACGGCGACAGGATTTTTGTTTCGCAAAACGGAAGATGTCCGTTTTGGAACAGCGATATGCTGTGCGATATTTACATTGAACTGGGCGAGGAACACCTTTGCCGCACCTGCAAAAGCTTTCCGCGGGTTACGGCTGATTTTTCGGACTTTTCCGAGCATTTTTTAAGCCTTGCCTGCCCTGAGGCGGCGCGGTTGATTTTTGCCGAGGAGAACGCTTACGCGGATTTTGAGAACGCGGATTACAGCGTTACCACCGACGAATACGACGCTGAATTTATGAAGCTTTTGCTTGCCGCAAGGAGCGAAAGCGCGAAAATATTGACCGACAAAAGCGAAAGCGCGGCGCAAAGGCTTGCTTACTGCCTTGAATACAATGCGCGGCTTCAAAGTGTAATAAACGGCGAAGAGCCGGTGGCTTTTAAGCCCGAAAGCCGCCAAAACAGCGCCGGGTTTATATTTGACTTTTTCGAAAAACTTGATTACATGAACGGATATATTCCGAAGCTTTTGGAAACAGCCCGAGCAAATGAAGATAAAAGACCGCTTCAAAATTTTGACGATAAATTTGAAAAGCTCGCGCTGTATCTGCTGTACCGATATTATTTAAACGCGATTGAAAGCGGCGACGTGCTGTCGCCCGTAAAGCGCATGGTATGCGAATACATTATATTATCGCGCGCGCTTGCCGCAGATGACAGCCTTGATTTTACGCAGGCGGCGCAGAAATATTCAAAGGAAATTGAGCACTCGTACGAAAACGGCGAGGAGCTTGATTTTGAGTTCATGACAAACCGCGATTTTTCGGCTGAAAGCCTGGCGGCAATATTATTAAAGGAGTAAAAATGGATAATTCAACACGGCGTGACAACCAGATGATGTATCAGAGCGACGCGGATATTTTTGAGGAGCAAAAGCCCGCGCGCAGACTTACCCAAAAACTGAACACAATGGACAGAAGTGATTTTGAGGGCATTGCCAAGGTGGTAAAGGAGCTGTTCGGCAAAAGTGAAAACGCCTTCGTAAACCCGCCGTTCTACTGCGATTACGGCTTCAACATTGAAGTGGGAAAAAACCTGTTCTGCAACTACAACTGCACAATTCTGGATGTTTGCAAGGTGAAAATAGGCGACAACTGCCTTTTGGCGCCGAACGTGGCGATTTACACCGCCGGACATCCTGTTCATCCCGCGCTTCGCAACACATTTTATGAGTACGGCGCGGAGGTTGTTATAGGCGACAACGTGTGGATCGGCGGCAATTCCGTAATTTGCCCCGGAGTTAAAATAGGAAGCAACACGGTAATCGGCGCGGGCTCCGTTGTGACAAGGGACGTCCCCGAATGGAGCGTGGCGGCGGGAAATCCGTGCAGGGTTATCCGCAAGGTTACCGCCGAGGATTTAAAGTACTATTTCCGCGACAAGACAATTGACGATGAAGCCATGGCTGACATCGAAAGAATTTGGGCGGAAAGCGGCGACAGCCGAAAATTTCCGAAATAAAAGAGGTTGGCTCAATGAGTCAACCTCAGTTTGTATAAAAAGTCCGCGCGGGATAACAGGTCGCGCTTCGGCAGCGTTATACTAATTCCTGATAGAAAGTAGACTTATATTTTGCGAGGATATTTTTCGCAAGACAAGGCGTAGGACGCGGCAAGGCTGGCGCCTTGCAAGGACGACAACGCAGTATTGTGGAAAATAGTCCGCAAAGATTGGCTACTTTTTATTAGGTATTAGTATTATTTGATAGGCGTCATATTCTATTACTATTTTTTATTCTCCTAAGCACAATAAGCGAATTAT
>DOUO01000186.1 GCA_003520555.1 Oscillospiraceae bacterium | reverse complement strand
GCTGCTGGGGCTGTTGCTGCTGAGGCTGCTGGTTGTTATACTGCGGATTTTGCATATAACCGCCCATAATGTTGCCGCCGGCGTTCATGCCCATGCCCATGCCCATAAAGCCTGCCATTGCTCCGTTTGAGTTTGAACCGGCGTCACGCAAGCCTTCGGAGATGTTGCCCGCAACGTAACCCTGCTGAATAGCGGCGTCGCTGAGCATTGCGCCCTTGTTGCGCATATTGATAAGCTCCTGGCTTTGCTTGTCGTATGACGGAGGATTAAGACCTACGGACTGAACCTGGAAGCCGCGGAAGTCGTTCCATTCCTTATCAAGAGCGTCAGCCATGTACTTGGCAATCAACGGGCCTTTTGAGGTGATGTAGCTTACGCGGTTGCCGTCGGCTGAATACTGGTTAATAGCGGCGCCGAGCGCGCTTAAGAATTCGTCGTTGTACTGCTGATTCAGAGTTGTGAAGTCAACAGACTGGTTCTGGGTGATAGCCGAACGCGGAATAACCTCCTGATAGAACTTAAACGGGTCGGTTATCTTTACGGAATATGTACCGTGGGCGCGGATAAACAGCTCCGCGTTGTAGAAATTATCAAAATACTGAATGGGATTGGGTGTGCCGAATTTCAGGTTTTTAATTTCCTGAAGGTTGATAAAGAACACCCTTTGCTGGTTTGAGGGGATACCCGCGAACTTAACGCGTTCAAAGGCTTCCTTAAGAGAATCACCGAACTGACCGTTAAAAAGCGAGGGTGAAGAGCTCATTGATACCGTATAAGGTCCGGGCTCCGCGGTATAGTCAACAATTTTACCGTTGTCAACCAAAATCATAAATTGGTTATCGTAAACGTGGATTTTTGAACCGTTTGAAACGATATTTTCGTTTCCCTTGGTGTTAGAGCTTCTTCCGTTTGAGATAACTCTGCCGGGACAGCAAACAATATTGTCGCCCATATCAGGCGCCTGTATGGCTTCAAGCCATGAATCGGCAAGCGCTCCGCCTACGGCGTTAATTGCGGCCTTGATAATTCCCATAGTAATCAAACTCCTTTTAAAAAGATAATAGTTGACGGAATATCACATTGTGGTATTCCGCCCGATAATCACATTTATTTTATAATATTTGGACAAAAAAATCAATAGTTTCAGCGCAATTCCCCATGTCTTTTTATGGAATTTCAATTAATACGCTGTTTTACCCCTGGTTTGCTCCTTAATTGAATCAAAGCTCCACACGCGGGTGTTGGCTTCAATTACGCCCGAGCCGCAGTGTTCGCAAAACTTTTGACCGAGGTTGCGGATAGGCGCGCCGCAGTTCGGACAGTTTAAGCCGATGCCGCTGTCGGCGCCCACGCCCATTTTGCGCGCGTCCTGAACATAAACCAGAGCTATTTCGTAAATTGTCTGGTGCTTGAAGTCGCGGCTGCCAAGCACAACCTTGCCGTCCTTGTCCTCAAGGTAGCTGTACTGACCTACGGACGCGTTAAAAAGCACGGTAACGGTTGCGCCGTCCTTTATGTAACGGGCTATTTGCACGTCATGAATTACATTTTCCGCAAAAACCTGAGTTACGTCTCTGCGCTCAAGGTCCTCGATTATGCCCGTGACCGAGTTTTTGAGGGTGTTGCTGCATTCCTCGGCAAGCGCCAAAACGTTTTTGGAGCTTACGGCGGTGAAGTAGCTTCTGAGAACCGACTCCGCCTTTTGGCGGTACAGCTCGTAGTCAAAATCCGGGAAGTCCTGATGAATCTGCGGAAGATAAATTGAGGTCATTGAACGAACCGAAAGAGGCGATTCGCTGACCTGTTTTTTTTGGTCCTTGTAACCCTTGATAAACGAATCCGTGCCGAACATTTCACGCGAAATACCGCGCAGCTTTGAGCGCACGGCAAAAGCGCCCGCACAGACCGCGCCGATAATTACCAGCACGGTTATCAGCGGAATAAAGCTTGCAAAATCCACAAAATCACTCCTGTAATAATATGCTTATAACCGGGGACGTATTACTCTGCTTCCTTGATTTGAATACCGAGCACGTCAAGGCTTTCCTTGTCAACCGCGGCAGGACATGACGACATAAGCTCGCTTGCGTTCTGAACCTTCGGAAAAGCTGTGACGTCGCGCAGATTGTCAGCCTTGCACATCAGCATTGTAATGCGGTCGAGGCCTATGCCCATTCCGCCGTGGGGCGGAGCGCCGTATTTGTAGGCTTCAACAAGGAATCCGAATTTTGCTTCAATTTCCTCGTCGGTAAGCTTTAACGCGCGGAACATTTTTTGCTGAAGCTCATAGTCCGTTATACGCATTGAACCGCTTGACAGCTCAACTCCGTTTAAGGTGAGGTCAAACGCCTTGGCGTAAACCTTTGAGGGGTCTGTGTCAAGGTACTGTAAACATTCTTCCTTGGGCATTGTGAAGGGGTGGTGCATTGCAATCCATTCGCCGCTTTCCTCGTCCCACTCAAAGAACGGGAAGTCAACAATCCACAGGAATGAGAATTCGTCGGGGATAATGTCAAGGCGCTTGGCAATTTTAAGGCGGAGAGCGCCGAGGGTTGACAGCACTGTGCTGTTTTTGTCGGCTACAATCAGGACAACGTCGCCCTTTTCCGCGCCGAGGCGTTTGTATATCGCGTTAAGCTCGTCCTCAGTCATGAACTTCTTAAATGAAGCATTGGGTTCGTCAACCCATCTTACATAAGCAAGTCCCTTTGCGCCGATACCTCTTACATATTCGGTGAGCTTGTCAATTTCCTTGCGGGTGTAAACCGACGCCGCGTTCTTTGCCACAATTGCGCGCACGGAGCCGCCGTTTTCAATCGCGCCGGTGAACACGCCGAAGCCGCAGTCCGAGACCAAATCGGAAATGTCCTGAATCTTCATGTCAAAGCGGATATCCGGCTTGTCGGAACCGTAGTTTTCCATCGCTTCGGTGTAGGTCATGCGCCTGAACGGAGTTTTAAGCTCCTGACCGAGCACATCCTTAAACAGCCTTTTAAACAAGCCCTCGTTGATTTCAAGGATGTCTTCAACGTCAACAAACGAAAGCTCCATATCAATCTGCGTGAATTCGGGCTGACGGTCGGCGCGCAAATCCTCGTCGCGGAAGCAGCGCGCAAGCTGAATGTAGCGGTCAAAGCCCGAAAGCATTAAGAGCTGCTTGTAAATTTGAGGAGACTGAGGCAAAGCGTAAAATTTGCCGTTGTGAATACGCGAGGGAACAAGGTAGTCGCGGGCTCCCTCGGGGGTGGATTTTATCATCATGGGAGTTTCGATTTCGATAAAGCCGTTTTCCGCGAAGTAATCGCGGGCGGACTTTGAAATTTTGCTGCGCGTCATTATGTTTTTAAGCAGGGGACGGCGGCGCAGATCAAGATAACGGTATTTTAAACGAAGCTCCTCGTTTGTGCTTGTGTCGTCAACAATTTCGAAAGGCGGAGTTTGAGCCTTGGAAAGCACGCGCAGGTCGGTAACAAGCACCTCGACGTCGCCGGTGGGGATATCCTTGTTTTTCGCGCTTCTTTCGCATACGGTACCCTTTGCCGCAAGCACAAATTCGCTGCGGCAGGCAAACGCCTTGTCAAAAATTTCCTTGTCCGTAGTATCGTTAAAGGCAAGCTGTACAATACCGGTACGGTCGCGAAGGTCAATAAAAATAAGCTGACCGAGGTCGCGGCAGCGCTGAACCCAGCCGCAGACGGTAACTTCCTTTCCGACGTCGGAGAGCCTTAAGTCTCCGCAATAATCTGTACGCTTTAAGCCTGTCATAAATTCTGCCATGTTAATTACCTCATTTATCAGATTTCAAACGAATTGTTTTCGGTCAGCTGCAATACCGAGAATTTTTCCGCAAAGCTTTCGTCAAGTGCAAGCTCGGTTTGCTCGCCCGAATCCATGTTCTTTACCCTTGCCTTGTTTTCGGAAATTTCATTATCGCCCAAAACAACCGAATACCTTGCTCCTATTTTATCGGCGTACTTCATCTGCGCCCTTAAGCCTCTGCCCGCAACGTCGGTTTCGGCAATAAGTCCGCATTCCCTTACCTGACGGAGCAGTTCAAAGGCCTTTACCTTTGCGTTGTCGCCCATTGTTGCAATGTACAGCGAGGTGACGTCGGTGTCGGGAATCCGTATGTTCTGAGCGTCCATTACCATAAGCAGGC
The DNA here is from genome assembly GCA_003520555.1 of Oscillospiraceae bacterium. Lineage (GTDB taxonomy): Bacteria > Bacillota > Clostridia > Oscillospirales > Acutalibacteraceae > Ruminococcoides. The sequence goes on along the minus strand of DOUO01000186.1, from coordinate 1,148 downwards.
GTTCCATGCCCATCGCAAAGCCGAGGGAAGGCATGTGCTTGCCGCCGAGCTCCTCGATTAAGCCGTCGTAACGTCCGCCGCCGCATACGGTGCCCTGCGCGCCTATGCAGTCGGTAACAAACTCAAACACGGTTTTGGTGTAGTAGTCAAGTCCGCGCACAATTGTGGGGTTGACGGTGTATTCAACGCCCGCGGCGTCAAGAAATTTTTTGACCTCGTCAAAGTGATTTCGGCAGTCATCGCACAAATAGTCCAAAATCTTGGGAGCGTCCTTGGCAATTTCCCTGTCCTCGGGGCTTTTACAGTCAAGCAGGCGCATGGGGTTTTTCTCAAGTCTTGAAAGGCATGTGCCGCAAAGCCTGTCCTTGTAACCGTTGAAGTAGTCCTTAAGAGCCTGATTGTACCTTGCGCGACATTCGGGACAGCCGATTGAATTGATTTCAAGATGAACCTGAGAAAGTCCGAGGCGGTCAAGCACGGACTGCGCAAGACAGATTATTTCCGCGTCGGCGACAGGCGACTGAGTGCCGTATTCCTCGATTCCGAACTGATGAAATTCCCTGAGCCTTCCTGCCTGCGGCTTTTCGTAGCGATAGCAGGAAACAAAATAGCTTGCCTTTATGGGAAGTCCCTCGTTTTCAAGCGAGTGCTCAAGCACGGCTCTTGCCGCGCCGGCTGTGCCCTCGGGACGAAGGGTTACGCTTTCGCCGCCCTTGGTGTCGAAGGTGTACATTTCCTTTTGAACAACGTCGGTGGTCTGACCGACGCCGCGCGCAAAAAGCTCGGTGTGCTCAAACACCGGGGTGCGGATTTCCTTAAAACCGTAGGCGCGCGCTTCCTCGCGCATGATATTTTCAACAAACTGCCAACGGTAGCTCTGCTTAGGCAGAACATCCTCTGTGCCCTTAATCTTCTTTGTAATCAGCGGCATATAATCACTCCGTTTTTACTTATTTGTTTGCATACTGTTTTATTATACAACAAAAAAAGCCGCATTTCAATGTGTGCGGCCAAGTTTTTTGCGTCGGCCGCGTATCTTTGCGGCGCAAACGGGGAGAACAATGCGTCCTCCCCGCGTTTTCGGGTTTATTCATACTTACATAATCTTTTCAACGGTTTTTCCGTCGGCGCTTACATACATCAATTTA
>DOUO01000071.1 GCA_003520555.1 Oscillospiraceae bacterium | reverse complement strand
CCGATTTCCTCGACCGAGCCGGGAATGTAAAGACTTGCAAGCGAAGAAGCGTTTCTAAAAGCGGAAGCTCCGATTTTTTCAAGTCCTTCGGGAAGATTTATGCTGCTCAGTGCGGAATTCTCAAAGCAGCTGCTGCCGATTGTTTTAAGCCCGTTTGAAAGAGTAACGGTTTCAAGCGAAGCGGTATCGGCAAAGGCAAAATCGCCCAGCGAGGTAACCTTTCCCGGAATTTCGGCGTTTTCAAGCGCGGTTTCGTAAAAGGCGTATTCTCCGATATACGTAACAGATTCGGGGAGCTTAACGCTTTTTAATGAGGTACAGCTTTTAAAGGTGTAATTTCTAATTGCGTCAATATTCAGCCGCGACAAATCCGCGCTTTCAATTTGGCAGCCCGAAAAAGCACCCATGCCGATATATGAAACCGAATCCGCAAAATCCACGCTTTTAAGACTTTGGCATCCGCTGAAAGAAAAGCTTTCTATAGTGGTGTAGCCCTCGGGGATTGTAACCTCAACAATTCCGCTGTCGGAAAAACAGCCCTCGCAAATTGTCGTAACAGCCGTTCCGCCATAGGTTTGCGGAAGAGTTACGGTTGTGCTGTCACCTATATATTGATACAATTGCCAGCTTCCGCCGGAATACTGATATTTAAAAACACTGTCGCTGACGGTAACCGCGGCGTTGACAGGTGTGGGAAAAGACGCGCAACCAATAACGCAAATACCGGCTGTGACTGATAAAATACGTCCGAAAAGTTTGATAACAATCACCTCTTTTGATAAATTAATACTAATTCCTGATAGAAATCGGACTCATATTTCGCGGAAAACAGACTGCAAAGATTGTCTGCTTTTTATTAGGTATTAGTATTATTATACACACACTGTAATTTGAAGTCAAGGCTGCAATTAAATAATGCCAAATAAAACTAAAGGGAATTATAAGCTAAATCGCTTAAAAGTGCTTAAAGAGCAAATTAAACAAATTTCCATGATAAAAAAATAAATAAAGCGAATGAAGTATATTTTTCCGATGTGGAATCAAACAAAAAAATGTGATGATTTTGTGAATTATAACCAAAGCACCAAAAATCTGCACAAATTTGCGATTTTTTCAAAAAACATGCACAATTGCTCTTGACATTTCTTATGTAATTGTTGTAGAATAATAAAGGAAATTAGTGTATTTTTATCATTAGTTATGGTAGCAAAACCGAAACAAATTCTGAACAGGAGGGTTAATGTGACGCTGAAAACTTACTTTAACAACGCAAGAAAAAAGCTCAGAAAGCGTAAAAGATTAATAGTTTTTCTCAGCATTTCAGCCATTTTAGGACTAACCTCTGCAAGCTTTGCGTGGTTCACTGTAAACACCTTCGCGGGAGTTCAGGATTTTGAGCTTACGGTAAGCACCGGTGATGATTTAAGAGTATCAATGGAAAATCACGGTTCTGACATTGACCAATACACTCACGTTATCACCAATGACATGCTAAACTCATATCTCCGTTCAAAATACAGCAAAACCATGGAGGATATTATTCTCGACCCGGTAACCTCAACAGACGGAAGGGTTTTCGCGTATCAGGACGGAACAAGAGTAGAGCCAAACGGGGACGAATCTTATTTTGAGTTTGAATGCTATTTTATTGCCACACGCGACATGCACGTTCATTTGACAAGCGAGGCGGCTGACGATAACGGAAGACAAAACGGCCAGTCGGGCGGAACGGAGGTAACCTCAGAATCTCCGGCGCCTCAAAATGACGTAGTCCGCGCCTGCCGCGTAGATTTCGAAGGCGAGGGCAATTCGGTAAAAACATACGAGCCAAACAAAAACGGTCAGTCAACTTCACTTTCAACCTTTGATTTGCCGTCGGGCACAATGACCTATAACGATGACAACAACCTTTTCACGCTTCAAAAGCTTACCCCAAAAAAGGTAACCGTAAGACTTTGGCTTGAAGGTGAAGACCCCGAATGTGACAACGACATTCAACGAGCGAACCTTAAGGTTAAGCTTTCATTTGTAGGAATCAGAAACGGTTCCAACACACCGAGATAATTTTAGCCGATCTTCCGGAAGGAGAGGATGAAAATGCCTTTTAAAAAAAAGAATAATCAGGTAGACGCTCCCACTCCCGAGGAAGTTGCCGCTTTAGGGCAAAAGCACGAGGTCGACGCCGCCAAGGATAAAAAATCCGACGTTTACGACCACTTTCACGCGCAGGAAGAAGCAAAAAAAGTAGCCGACGCAAAAAAACGCAAAAAACGTTATGCCATAATTCTTTCGTCGCTGTTGGGAATTTTGCTTGTAATGTATATAATTTCAATGCTCACAACCCAGTGGGGCGATTTGGTAATCACCGTAGGCGATTTGCAGGACGGCAAAACCATAATGCTTTGTGAAAACGAAAAATTTGAGGACGGCGTTTCGGTTAAGCTCAACGGCGGTTCGGTTGAAAACGTTACCAACATAACAAAAAGCTGGCTTCCTCAAGGGCTTGACAACGAAAAGGACGGACAGCACAACGGCGAGAATTACCTTGCATATACTTTTTACTTAAAAAATACAGGCGACCAAGACCTTGAATACAACACAACAATGACCGTAACCGGAGCTTCAAAGTCGGTTGACGAAGCGGTTCGTATTCAAATTTATAAAAACGGAAAAGATAACGTTTACGCAAAGGGAACCTATTCCGACCGCAAAAAGGCGGAAGAGGACGCAACTGTTTTTACAGATAACACAACCGTTTTCACAACAAAAAACTCGGCATTAAGCGCGGGCAGTGTAGATAAATACACTGTAGTAATGTGGATAGAGGGCAACGACCCCGAATGCCTTGACCCAATCCGAGGCGGCTCAATCCGCTCACAAATGGTGTTTGACATTGTAGGAGAGGATAAAGGTTAACGCTGTTGGCAGAGTTAACAACGGTTGCGTGAATTAGTTGCGATGATTTCCGGTGTACGACGATTTCTTAGCAAGACAAGTAAAAAATTTTCAGAGGGTACCCTCTGATTTGTATGAAACACAGGGTGTTTCATAATGATTCACTAATAACCTTACACCTCAAAGGTCGGGTGAAAAGTGGATTTTTCAGAAGAATATATAATTGCATTAATCAAAATATTGGATAAGGAACAGATTTTAAGGTTAAATAGTTTTCAGCTTTATAGTTCCAACTCCGCTTTAACACTGTATCTTAAACGCCGTGTGTGGTTG
>DOUO01000155.1 GCA_003520555.1 Oscillospiraceae bacterium | reverse complement strand
ATATACCTTCTCTGCTGGCTTTCAATTGCCGTAGGAGAATCGCCGTACAGTATTTTTAACGCGTGGTCGGCTTTTCCGCCGCGCAGAGCGTCAATAAACGTTTGTATTTTCATTTTTAACACCTCACATATCGAGCATTTTCATTTCTTCCAGTATTTCTTCTTCCGTTTTACCGCTTTCGCCGAGCTCTTCACGGCGTGCGGCGTAATAAGCCTTTTCCTCGGGAGTTCCGGGCATAATTTTTTTACCGTCCTCGGTGAGAATAAATTCGCCGTCATCATCAACCAGAGGAAGATATTTGTTGTAGTCCTTTATCAGCAAACGCGCGGTCAGCATGGTGATTGCTCCGAAGCCGAAGAAAAACCAGCAAAACGCGTAAAGCGGCATAAGCTGCGGATCGCTGTAGGTCAAATACAGCGGAAAAATATGAAAGAACAAATTTACGGGTATCCACCACGGCTTGTGGAACGCAAAGTATATAGCGTTTCGGATATGGGCGGTGATTTTGCCCTCAAACGCCGCGATGGAAGGAAATGTATAAATCAGTATCATTGTTATAATCAGACCCAGCGCGTACAGACCGTATTGAAAGTAGCTGATCGGAGCGCCCGCGTTGAGACAGATACGAACGTCAAAATAGCCGAATATCATCAGAGCCGCGTAGATTATCCACACGACCGTAGCCTGCAAAAATGACGTTTTAAATCCAAGCCAAAACTGCTTGAACGGATTTGTTACTCCGCCGGAGCGCATGGTTTTGAACATAACGCGATAGAGAGCGGCATACGACGCTCCTATCGTCACAACAGGCAGGCTGAACAGCACGAACATAAGATTTGCGCAGATGATTATTCCGATTTTTGTCATTAATCTTCCGAAGGGACTTTCGTTGCTCATAAAAGAATTGATAAAATTATGCATAGCTTACTTACCCTCCAAAATAAAGCGGAGAAAATCCTCTACTTCCTTGATGTTTTTACTGTGAGCGCCTATTCCAAGGGCGCAATCGCCTGAGTAAACCTTGTACTTTGAAGTCAAAAGGCTGTCGCTTACGTCAATCCCCACCGGAATCGGAGCTTTATGCTCCTCGTCGTCCGTCGGAGTGTAGTATATAAAACGGTCGGAATACTTTGCCTTCAGCGAGGCGCACGCCTCGTCATTCAGGTCAAAGAGTCTGCCGCTCTGACCGAGCGCCGCGAGCGAATCCTTTGACATTGTTATCGCGTCAATCTCGCCGGCGTCAGCCAAGCTTACAAAGGCGTTGTAGTAGGCGTTTCCCCGGGCTTGGTTTTGCAGGTAGTCAAAGTAGCTTTCGGCGTTGAATTCCACCTTTTTCTGCTTTAGGTCGTAGCCCGCGTACTCTGTAAAATCCTTCCAGATTTCCGAGCCCGTACCTGCCCTTGCGGTGGTGTTCGCAAAGGTCACGGTCAGCCAGTTGTCCGGGATATTTGTGGTTATGCGGACAACCAAAAACGTTCCGAGACCGATAACCAAAAGCACGGCGATAATCGGTATTTTGAAATACATCCAAATATACCGTATTTTTTCCTTAAAGGGCAGAGCTTTTATCTTTGCCCTTTCCTCTGACCATACAATTCTGTTTGGGTTGTTTTTTTCTCTCAGCATTTTATTTAACCCGTATTATATCAAGCTGTTTTGCAGGATAATCTCCCGTTAATCTCTTAAATGTGTAGCCGCCGGACATCAGCGCCGCGCCGCGGCACTCGAACTCTCCGTCAACGGAATATACCGCGTCGGGCAGCAAGCCCTTCAGCTTTACATGAACCGGAGCTGAATTTGCGAGCGGATTTGTAACTACTATATTGAGCACGGCGCGGCTTTTGTCGTCGCTTACATACTGCCATGCCATATAGTGCGAGGCGTCGCTCATTTTGCTTAAGCGGTAAAGCTTTCCGCCGTGAATAACCGGCTCTAATTCCTTATAGCGCTCAACCTGCTGTTTAATCTCGGCACAGTCCTCGGCAGACAGCTTAGTGAGGTCGAGCTCGTAGCCGAACGTTCCCGACATTGCGACAACTCCGCGTGTGTTTACCGGGGTTTTTCTGCCTGTCTGATGGTTGGGCGACGCGCTCACGTGCGCGCCCACGGTGCAGGCAGGATAGCCGAAGGATGTGCCGTACTGAATTGTCAGGCGCGAGATCGGGTCGGTATTGTCCGAGCACCAAATCTGCGGCGAGTACGCGAGCATTCCCGCGTCAAAGCGTCCGCCGCCGCCCGCGCAGCCCTCAAAGAGCACATTCGGGAATTTGCGCGTCAGACGGTCGTAAAGGCGGTAAAGGCTGAGGTAGTAACGGTGCTGAACCTCACCTTGGCGCGATGACGGAACGGAATGTGAGAACACGTCCGAAATAGGACGGTTAAAGTCCCATTTAATATAGTTAATGTTGTAATTTTCGAGAAGATTTGAAATTTTGTCAAAGAGGTAATCGTGAACCTCCTTGCGCGATAAGTCGAGCACGAGCTGGTTTCGAGCCATCATGGGTGCACGGTTAGGCGCGGTCATAGCCCAGTCGGGATGGGCGCGGTAAAGGTCGGAATCCTCGCTTACCATTTCCGGCTCAATCCAAAGTCCGAATTTCAAGCCGAGAACGTTGATTTTATCAATCAAGCCGTCAAGCCCGTCCGGCAGCTTTTCGGTATCGGGAACCCAGTCGCCCAAGCCGGCGTTGTCGTCGTTGCGGTTCTTAAACCAGCCGTCGTCGAGCACGAACATCTCAATACCCAGTTCCTTCGCCTTTTCGGCTATGGCAAGCACCCTTTCCTCGGTAATGTCAAAGTAGGTTGCCTCCCAGTTATTGATAAGCA
>DOUO01000180.1 GCA_003520555.1 Oscillospiraceae bacterium | reverse complement strand
TAATTACCCGGAGGTATAAAAATGAAAAAAATTCTTGTTTGCGAGGACGAAGCGGCTATCCGCGATTTTGTTGTAATTAACCTCACCAGAGCCGGCTACGACGTTGTTGAAGCCGACTGCGGCGAAACCGCGCTGAAAAAATACGATGAGAACAACGGCGATTTTGACATCGCAATCCTTGACGTTATGATGCCCGGCATTGACGGCTTTCAGGTTTGCAAGGAGCTGAGAAACCGCAACGGCGGCATCGGAATTATTATGCTTTCCGCAAAGACCCAGGAGATGGACAAGGTAACGGGACTTATGCTCGGCGCGGACGATTATGTCGCAAAGCCCTTCTCCCCCAGCGAGCTTCTGGCGCGTGTTGACTCGCTTTACCGCAGGGTCGCGCTGGCGCAGTCACGCAATGAAAACAACTTTAAGGAGGAGCTTACCAGCGGCGAATTCACCCTTAATCTGCGCAACCGCGCGCTTATGAAGGGCGACAAGATGATTGAGCTTACGCAGGTTGAGTTCCAGATTATGGAATATTTCTTCTCAAATCCCGGCACCGCCCTTGACAGAATTGACATCTTAAACCACGTTTGGGGCGACGCTTATGTGGGCGAGGACAAGATTGTTGACGTTAATATCCGCAGGCTGAGAATGAAGGTTGAGGACGAGCCTTCAAATCCCAAGCACATCATCACGGTTTGGGGACTTGGCTACAAGTGGGATTCCGGCGAATAAATCCGCCGCGTCAAATTAACCGGAAAGGAAGTGACGGCAATGTTCAGAGGTATCACCCGGCGCTGGATGCTGAACACCTTAAGCGTTATCATAACCATAATTGTGCTCATTGTTGTCACTTTGATTTTGGTTGTGACCTACATGTTCCAAAGCAGCGTCAAGCAAAGTCTTACAAATACTTCAACCGAGCTGAGCCTGGTTTTTTCGGGCTTTAAAAGCGACAGCTCAAACGACTTTTCAACGGGCGCGCGCGATTATGTCGAAAATTTTGACAAAAAGGAACAGATGGGCGTAATGGCGATGAACCAAAACGGCTCGGTCAAGATGACCTCCACGGGTTTTTTGAACTACGAAAACGAGCAGATGACCGATTTTGATGAAGCCAAGGCAAGCGCCGACGGCTACGCGTTTTGGAGCGGCAAGCTGAGCTCGGGCGAAAAGGCGATGAGCGTCACAAGGATTATCACCAACGACAACGGCGCCGTTGTGGGCGGCGTGCGCTACATTGTTTCAATGGAGCCCGTCAACAGCGCGATTATGCTTATAAGCGTGCTTATTGTGGCAATCGGGCTGATTATCATCGCGCTGGTTATTATTCCCGGACTTATGTTTATTCGCTCGATTGTGCGGCCGATAAGGCGGCTGAGCGTTATTTCCGCGCAGATTGCGCAGGGCGACTTTTCCGCGAGCGAAAAGATTGAACATAAATACGACGACGAAATCGGTGACCTTTGCGACGCCGTAAGCGACATGGCAAAGGATTTGCAGACCACCGAACAAATGAAAAACGACTTTATTTCGCGTGTTTCGCACGAGCTTCGCACCCCGCTTACCGCAATTAAGGGCTGGGCGGAAACAATGCAGCTGAGCGAACACGGCACGATTGACCGCCGCACCTTTGACCGCGGCATGGGTGTAATAATAAAGGAAAGCTCGCGTTTGACAAGCATTGTTGAGGAGCTTTTGGACTTCGGAAGAATTCAAAGCGGAAGAATGGTGCTTATTAACGAAAAAGTTGACATACTTGCCGAGTTTGACGAAACGGTTTACATGCTTAAGGAGCGCGCCATCGAGGAGGGTATTCACCTGCTTTATGACGAGCCCGAGGCTGTGTATCCGCCGGTTTACGGCGACCGCAACAGGCTCAGGCAGGTGTTTTTGAATATACTTGACAACGCCCTTAAATATACTCCGAAGGGCGGCGTTGTGGCGGCTCAGGTGATTTACTCCAAGGACGACCCCGACGTTATTAAAATTATTGTCACCGATTCCGGCTGCGGAATTTCCGCCGAGGATTTGCCGAGAGTCAAGGAAAAGTTCTTTAAGGCTAACCAAAAGGTAAACGGCTCGGGCATCGGTCTTGCCGTGGCGGACGAAATTATGAACCTGCACGGCGGCACGCTTGACATTGAAAGCGGCGAGGGCGTGGGCACAACGGTTACGCTCACCTTCCCCATTTATAAGGAAGGTCAGGAAAACAAAATGCCCGAAAACGTTAAGCTTTGATTTTATTGATTTAAACTCTGAACATAGGGGTGTATTATGTCTAAACAAACCAAAAAAATAACCTCAATCGGCGGAAGCGCGCTGATTGAAGGAATCATGATGAGAGGTCCCAAGCGCAGCACCGTTTGCGTGCGCACGGGCAAGGACGAAATATACAGCGAGGATGTAAGCATTACCACCATCCCCGAAAAAATAAAAGCCTTTAAGCTTCCGATATTGCGCGGCTTTGCCGGACTTATTGATTCAATGCGCCTGAGCTACAAATCGCTTATGCTGTCGGCGGACAAGGCGATTGAAAGCGCCGAAATTGAGGAAGAACCCTCAAAATTTGAAAAATGGCTTGACGAAAAGTTCGGCGACAAGCTGGTGAAAATCCTTATGGTTTTCGCGTCGGTTATCGGCGTAGCGCTGGCTGTGGGACTGTTTTTCTTTTTGCCGTCGTTTTTGTTTGACCTTTGCGGCAACTTTATCCCCGCGTTTAAGGTTGACGAGGCGGCTCACAACGAGGAAATTGTGCGCCTTTGGAAGTCAATTTTTGAGGGCGTGCTGAAAATCGCGCTGTTTTTGGGCTACATTGTAATTGTTTCTCAGATGAGCGACATGAAGCGCGTGTTTATGTATCACGGCGCCGAGCACAAGACTATTTTCTGTTATGAAAACGAGGAGGAGCTTACCGTCGAGAACGTCAGAAAGCAAATCCGTTTTCATCCGCGCTGCGGCACAAGCTTTATGGTCATCATGCTGATTTTGGGCATTGCCGTGGGACTTTTCGTTCCCGCAAATCCCTTTGGCGCAGCGTTCCTGCGCCCCGTGTTTAAAATTTTGCTTATCCCCATCACCTGCGGCCTGGGCTACGAGCTGATTAAGTTTTGCGGCAGACACGACAACAAATTCACAAGAATTATTGCCGCTCCCGGTCTTTGGGCTCAAAGAATTACCACAAAAGAGCCCGACGACAGCATGATTGAGGTGGCGATTGAGGCAATTAAAGCGGTTATCCCGGAGGACGGCTCCGACATTGTTAAAAACTGCGGATGCTGAAGGACGAAATAAAACGCTGCCGCCAAAGGCTTTTTGACGGCGGCATTGAGGACGCCGCGCACGAGGCGGCGCTGATTGCGCGGCATGTGACCGGATTTGACCGCGCGGGGCAGATTGTTCACGCGGACGACGAGATAACGCCTGCGCAAATCAATAAATTTAATTCTGTTACGGAAAAAAGATTGACGCGGTATCCCCTGCAATATCTGCTTGGAAGCTGGACGTTTATGGGGATTGAGCTTTGCGTCGGCGAGGGAGTTTTAATTCCGCGCGACGACACCGAGGTCTGCGTCAGTCTTTGTCTTGATTATCTGAAAAACACGCGCGGCGCAAGGGCTGCCGACCTTTGTTCGGGCAGCGGAGCTGTTGCGCTGGCGCTTGAAAGCTTTGCCGGCGCTGATGTGACCGCCGTTGAGCTGAGCGATGAGGCGTTTAAATTTCTTAAAAAGAATATAAGCCTGAATAATTCTTCCGTCCGTCCCGTGTTGGGCGACGTTTTGAAATGCCACGCGGATTTTGCCGACGGAAGCTTTGACTTAATCGCTTCAAATCCGCCGTACATTCCCGCGCGCGAGCTTGACGGCCTGCAGCCTGAGGTGAAATTTGAGCCGCGGACCGCGCTTGACGGCGGCGAGGACGGAATGGATTTTTACCGTGCAATCGTAAAGCTTTGGACGCGTAAGCTAAGGCGCGGCGGCGCGCTGGTTTTTGAGCTCGGCGAAGGTCAGGCTGAAAACGCGGCGCGGCTGATGAAAGCGCAGGGCTTTGGAAATATAAGAACCGCGCTTGATTTCGGCGGAGAGCAAAGGGCTATAATTGGGACTTTGCTGTAATTTTAGAAAATTTGTTCGAATATTTCGGCGCGAAATTATTGTGAAATTAATCTTTTTGGTATATAATCTTTTTGGAATCCGGCGGTAAGTTATTTTCCTTCCGCCCGATTCCGATACTGAAAATCGGAGGTACATGAAATGGCAGTTGATAAGAACAAGGCGCTTGACACAGCGATTTCGCAAATTGAAAAGCAGTTCGGAAAGGGCGCGGTTATGCGCCTCGGAGAAAACAAGCATATGGCTGTTGAGCATATCTCAACAGGCTCGCTTTCGCTTGACGTAGCGCTTGGAATAGGCGGCTTGCCGCGCGGCAGAATTGTGGAAATATACGGTCCCGAATCCTCGGGTAAAACAACGCTTTCGCTTCACTGCATCGCGGAAGGTCAAAAAAACGGCGGCAACGTCGCGTTTATTGACGTTGAGCACGCGCTTGACCCCGAATACGCCGCGGCTTTGGGCGTTGACGTTGATTCGCTTCTTGTTTCCCAGCCCGACACGGGTGAGGATGCGCTTGAAATTGCCGAAGCGCTTATCCGAAGCGGCGCAATTGACGTAATTGTAATTGACTCGGTAGCGGCTCTTGTACCCAAGGCCGAAATCGAGGGCGAAATGGGCGACAGCCATGTCGGTCTGCACGCGAGACTTATGTCGCAGGCGTTAAGAAAGCTTGCCGGCGCAATTAACAAGAGCAACTGCGTTGCAATTTTCATCAACCAGCTCCGCGAAAAGGTGGGCGTTATTTACGGCAATCCCGAGGTAACAACGGGCGGCCGCGCGCTTAAATTCTACAGCTCCGTGCGAATTGACATCCGCAGAGTCGAAACCCTGAAGGTTAACGGAGAAATGGTTGGCTCGCACACACGCTGCAAGGTTGTTAAGAACAAAATCGCTCCCCCGTTCCGCGAGGCGGAGTTCGACATCATGTACGGCGAAGGCATTTCGCGCGAGGGCGAGCTGCTTGACCTGGCGGTGAAGGCAGAGGTTGTTCAAAAAGCAGGCGCGTGGTTCAGCTACAAGGGCGAAAGACTCGGTCAGGGACGCGACAAGGTCAAGGAGCTTTTGAGAAACGACGCCGAGCTTGCCGGCAGGATTGAAGCCGAGCTTTGGGAAAACATCGACAAGCTTTACGACCGCAGAAAACCCAAGCCCAGGGCAAAGGTTACGGAGATAAAGCCCGTTGAGGCGCCCAAGGAAGAAAAAAAGCCCAAAAAGTCGGTAAACATTGACATAATGGTTGATGACTGATGCGAATTACCGCAATTAAACCGCGCAGAAAATCACTGAGCGCGATATACATAGACGGCGAATTTGCCGTAAATCTTGACACAAAAACTCTGCTTGAAAACCGCGTGGACGTCGGGCTTGAGCTTGATGACGAAAAGCTGCACAGGCTGATTAAGCTCAGCGACGAAAGCCGCGCCAAGGAAAAAGCGCTGTGGCTGATTTCATACCGCAGCCACTCCAAAAAGGAGCTTACCGACAAAATCAGGCGCACCGTCTCCGCCGAAGCCGCCGAAAAGGCAGCCGAACGGATGGAGGAGCTCGGGCTTGTTAACGACGAGGATTTTGCGCGGCGCTGCGCGGACAAGCTGATATTCACCAAAAAAATGAGCAAGCGCGCGGCAAAGGCGGAGCTTGCGCGCAAGGGCATTGACCGCGAGCTGAGCGAGCGTGTTCTTGACGAAATTGATGTTGATTACCGCGAACAGATAACCGAATTTCTTTTAAAGAAATATAAAAACCTCGGCGATGAAAAGGTAAAGCGCCGCGCGTTTGCCGCGCTTCAAAGGCTCGGCTATGGTTCGGACGACATCAGGCGCGCGATGAGGTCTTTGGAGGAATAGCGCGAACCGCCGCGCGCATTATTAATATAGTAAGGAATGAACGCATATGAATTACAAGGCAGGCATAGTGTCCTTGGGCTGCGCCAAAAATCAGGTTGACGCCGAAATGCTGCTTTACACCTTAAGGCAGCGCGGCTTCACGATTGTCAGCGACCCTGCAAAAGCGGACGCCGTGATTGTAAACACCTGCGGCTTTATCGACAGCGCAAAGCAGGAAAGCATTGATGAAATCATTGAGCTCGGAAA
>DOUO01000105.1 GCA_003520555.1 Oscillospiraceae bacterium | reverse complement strand
ACCATCGCGATATCTCTGTCCTTGGGAGTAACGTCGTTAACGAGTCTGTCGCCGATGTAGAGCTCGCCCTTTGAGATATCCTCAAGACCGGCAATCATTCTCAGGGTTGTGGACTTACCGCAACCGGAAGGACCTACGAAGATGATAAATTCCTTATCCTCGATTTCGAGGTTGAAGTCCTTAACGGCAGTAACGTTGCCGTCGTAAATTTTGTAGATGTGTCTTAATGATAGACTTGCCATATTTAATAACCTCCGTTTATATAGTAAAAAACTATTATTTACATATAATAATATACCACTTTGAGTATTTTTTTACTATACCGATTTTAACTAAAGATTTTGCGGATATTTTATTAAAAATAAATACACGGTAAAAAACAACGGCTTTTTTTAGTGTATATTGCCGATAAAAATAGCCTCAATATCCAATTTTGTCAATAATTTACAACTTCCTATGGTTAATTTGCTATCCAAATACAAATTTCCTATTGATATTCGTTTAAGGTGCACAACATTTAAACCGCACGCCGCGAACATTTTTTTTACCTGATGGAACTTTCCTTCGCAAATTTTGACAATTACACGGTTTTTTTGACCTTCTTTGAGCACCCTGAGCTCCGCCGGCAGGCATTTTGTGCCGTCCGAAAAGGTTATTCCGCTTTCAAACGCCGAAATTACGCTGTCGGTCACTTCGCCGTCAAGCACGGCTTCGTACTGCTTGTACACCTTTTTGACCGGAGAAAGCATTTTGTGCGCGAAATCGCCGTCGTTCGTGATAATCAAAAGCCCTTCGGTGTCCTTGTCAAGCCGTCCGGCGGGAAAAAGCTTTGGGCGGCGGTATTCCTCGGGCAGAATATCAAGCACGGTTTTGTCGCGGTTGTCGCGCGTGGCGCTTACCACGCCCGCGGGCTTGTTGAGCATTATGTAAATGAATTTGTCAGCGTCAACGGGTTTTCCGCCGACGGTCACGGCGTCAAGCGACGGGTTGACCTTTGTTTCGGGCTTTTTGCACGGCTTGCCGTTTACGCACACCGCGCCCGAACGAATAAGCCTTTGAACCTCTTTGCGGCTGCCCGCGCCGCGCTGAGTCAGTATTTTGTCAAGTCTTTCCATAATTATCCGAGCGGCAGGTTTCCCCTGCCGTATCTGAGTGATGTAAGGTGTCCGCCGATTACCCTGCCCGACCTTGTGAGCAGCACGGCGTATTCAGCCCTTTCCGATTTTATTCTGTATGTGGTTTTCAGCGCGGATTTGCCCTTAAAACGGGTTAAATCCAGCCCGATTTGCTTTTGAAGCTCGTTGTATTTTTCGTACACGGCGTTGAATTTTTGAGGAATTATGATTTTTTCCTCGCCTGTTTTTTCAAGCACTTCCTCAATATTGAAGCCCTTTAAAAACGACCTTGCCCCGGCTTCGTCGCTGACCTTAAGCGAGTACTCCCCTGCCCCGGCGCGTTCGGCGGTATCGGGGATTTTGCTTTTGCCGCAGGCGGACGCGGCGCAGAAAATTATTGCCGCGGCGATTGCAAGCGCGGTGATGACAATTGCCGTTTTTGCCTTTTTTGACTTTTTTACCGAAAAATTCAGATACAGCATTTTTAACCCTCCGCATAATTATATGCGAAAGGGCGGCGGTGTTATTCGCTTACAAAAGGCAGCTTAAAAGCTTTTGCGGAGTTTCGGCAAACGCCTTTGCGCCCTGCTTTTGCATTGCCTCAACGCTTCCGTAGCCGTACAGAGCGCCGATAAAGTCAACGCCGCACAGCCTTGCGCCCTGAGCGTCAAACCAAGTGTCGCCGAGCATTACAATGCTTTTGCGGTCTGAATTGAGGCTGCCGCCGAGGGATTTGACGGCATACGGAATCAAGTCCTTTTTGTCCTTGCGGCTGCCGTCAAGGTTTGAGCCGCAAACAGCGTCAAAGGCGCCCTTAAGCCCGACAAGCTCAAGGATTTCTTCCGCGAATTTTTCATATTTTGAGGTGCACACGGCAAGCCTCGCGCCCTGAGAGCGGAGCTTTTTAACAACCTCGGGAATACCGTCGTAGACCTTGTTCATGTATTTTCCGTGCGTGTTGTAATAATCGCGGTAAAGCCGCGAACCGCGTTCGGCTTCATCATCGGGAAGTCCGCACAGATTGCGGAAGGTGTCAATAAGCGGAGGCCCGATGTAGAGCGTGTAATCGTCAAGGTTCGGCGGCTGAACTCCCATAACGGAAAGCGCGTGTTCAAGCGAGGCGCGTATTCCCTGCGCGCTTTGAGTAACTGTGCCGTCGAGGTCAAAAAGAATGTATTTATACTTCATCGAATTTACTGTCTGCCTTATCCTGAAATTTTACCGCCTTAACGCTTACGCGCGTGTGCGTGCCCTTTGCGATTTCCCCTTTTTTGTCCGAGGCGGAAACGTCAAAATAAAAGAACCTGCCGTCGGTTTTTACAAGCCGCGCGACGGCGGTTACTTCCGCTCCGAGCGGCGTGGGGCTTGTGTGCTCAATGCTTATTTGCGTGCCGACGGTGGTGAGCTCGTCGCTGCTCAAAAGCTCCTGAGCAAGCTGAGCCGCCGCTCCTTCCATAAGCGCGGCAACCGCGGGGGTGGCAAGCACAAACAAGCTGCCGCTGCCCATTGCGCAGGCAAGCTGTTCTTCCTCAACGCGGATAGTTTTTGAAGCTGTTTTGTTTTCCATAAAATCACCTGCCGAAATTCAGTATTTTAATACGTCTTATATAATACTATAATATAAATATTTTATCAAGAAGTTTTT
>DOUO01000041.1 GCA_003520555.1 Oscillospiraceae bacterium | reverse complement strand
TCTCCCTCGTTTCTCGGTTACGGCGGTTTTCCCGCAAGCGCATGCATTTCCGTAAACAGCGTGGTTATCCATGGCATACCGAGCAAAAATATTATTCTTGAGGAAGGCGACATAGTAAGCGTTGATGTAGGCGCTTATTACAACGGATTTCACGGCGACAACGCCTGCACATTTCCGTGCGGCAAAATCAGCGCCAAGGCGCGGGCTTTGCTTGACGCCACAAGAGAAAGCCTGTATGAGGGAATAAAACAGGCGCAGGCTATGAACCGCGTCGGCGATATCGGCGCCGCAGTTCAAAGGTATGTCGAAGCTCGCAGTTACTCGGTGGTACGAAATTACGTCGGCCACGGCGTAGGTGCGAATTTACACGAGGACCCAAGCGTACCGAACTACGGTACTCCGGGCAGGGGCGTAAAGCTTTTACCCGGAATGACAATTGCCATTGAACCCATGGTAAATGAGGGCACACATCATGTGCGTGTTCTTGGTGACAAATGGACGGTAAAAACCCTTGACGGCAAGCTGTCCGCGCACTTTGAACACACAATCGCTGTCACTCCCGACGGTCCTAAAATTCTGACCTTATGCGAATAAATTAAAGGTGATTTATGAACATTCAAAAGGGTAGTATCGTCAGGGCAAAGGCAGGGCGTGACAAAGGCGGTTTTTTTGTTGTGCTCGGCGTTTCAAACGGCTTCGCGTTTATCGCGGACGGCAAAAGACGCAGGCTGGAGCAGCCCAAAAAGAAAAATTTGCTTCACCTTGCGGCAACAAACACGGTTTATGAGGGTTCAATACAAACCAATCCACAGATAAAACGAATTTTAAGTCCATTTAACGGAGGTTAATTCATGTCCAAACAGGATGTAATTGAAGTAGAAGGCGTTGTCAGAGAAGCTTTGCCGAACGCTCAGTTTAAGGTTGAGCTTCAAAACGGTCACGTGATTTTAGCTGTCATCTCAGGCAAACTCAGAATGAACTTCATTCGTATTTTGCCGGGCGATAAGGTTACGGTGGAGATGTCTCCCTACGACCTGACAAGAGGAAGAATTACCTGGAGATCTAAGTAATCCCGGGAAACACACGCAGGAAAACACGATTTTTAAGAAAGGAATGATGATAAGTGAAAGTCAGACCTTCAGTTAAGAAAATGTGCGACAAATGCAAGGTAATTAAGAGAAAGGGTAAAATTCTCGTTATCTGCGAAAACCCCAAGCACAAGCAGCGCCAGGGCTAATTTGGCGAAGCCTTGCAAAGCGCAGGGCAAGTAAAAATTTTAAATGTAACTTTTATTCTATATGGAGGTGCAACTGAATGGCTCGTATAGCAGGTGTTGACTTACCGAGAGACAAAAGAGTTGAGATTGGCTTAACCTACATTTTCGGTATCGGACGTAAAACTGCAACAGACATTATTGCTGCAACAGGCGTAAATCCTGACACTCGCGTCAGAGATTTGACAGAAGAAGACGTATCAAAGCTCAGAGAATACATTGAGCATCACTGCCGTGTTGAAGGTGATCTTCGCCGTGACATAGCTTATGATATTAAAAGACTTATTGACATTGGTTGTTACCGCGGCGTTCGTCACAGAAAGGGACTTCCCGTAAGAGGACAGCGTTCAAAGACCAACGCACGTACCCGCAAGGGTCCCCGCAAGACCATGGCTAACAAGAAGAAGTAAGGAGGCACGGGACTATGGCAGCACCAAAAGGTGGTAAGAAGGTTATTCGCCGTCGTCGTGAGCGTAAGCACATTGAAAAAGGCGCGGCGCATATCCAGTCAACATTTAACAATACAATTGTTACTATTTCCGATACACAGGGCAACGCTGTTTCATGGGCAAGCGCAGGCGAGCTCGGATTCAGAGGTTCAAAGAAATCAACTCCGTTCGCAGCTCAGTCCGCAGCCGAAACTGCCGCAAAGGCAGCTATGGAGCACGGAATGAAGTATGTCGAGGTTTATGTAAAGGGACCCGGACAAGGCAGAGAAGCAGCAATCAGAGCATTGCAGACAGCAGGCCTTGAAGTAACCATGATTAAAGACGTTACTCCTATCCCTCACAACGGATGCCGTCCTCCCAAGAGAAGACGTGTATAGTATAATTTAAGGAGGATATTTCTATGGCTAAAAATATGCAGCCGATTGCAAAGCGTTGCAGAGCACTCGGATTGTCACCCGCCGTTATGGGTTATAGCAAGAAAACATCTAACAGAAACCCCGGCGGCAAAATGAGAAGAAAAAAGAGCGAATACAGCATGCAGCTTACCGAAAAGCAGAAGGTAAAGTTTGTATACGGTATTATGGAAAAGCAGTTCAGAGCTTACTATGAAAAGGCTGAAAAGTCTGAGGGTAAGACCGGCGCTGTTTTGCTTACACTTATTGAGCGCAGACTTGACAACGTTGTTTACAGACTCGGCCTTGCTTCCACAAGAAGAGAAGCCAGACAGCTTGTTAACCACGCTCACTTCACTGTAAACGGCAAAAAGGTAAACATTCCTTCCTACCTTGTTAAGGTCGGCGATGTTATTGAGGTTAAGGAAAAAAGCCGTTCAACTACAAGATTCAAGGCTATCGCCGAGGGCGAAACAGCTTCAAACCTTGTTCCCAAGTGGCTTGAAAGAAACGAGAATCTTCTCGGCGGTAAGGTTGTAGCTGCTCCACAGAGAGAAGACATTGACTTTCCTGTTGAAGAACACCTCATCGTTGAGTTGTACTCCAAGTAATCTTAACGTCCACAGGCAGATTACACATACGTCTACCGTTCTTATGGTAGCATAATGTTAGGAGGATTCGCGAATGATTGAAATTGAAAAGCCAAGAATTGAAACTGCAGAAATAACCGAGGACGGAAAGTACGGCAAGTTCGTAGTCGAGCCGCTTGAACGCGGTTTCGGCAACACTCTCGGCAACAGCCTTCGCAGAGTGTTACTTTCCTCTCTTGAGGGCTGTGCGGTCACATCTATTAAGATTGACGGCGTTCTTCACGAATTTTCAACTATCCCGGGCGTCAAGGAAGACGTTACGGAAATTGTGCTTAATATGAAAAGTCTTGTTGCAAAGCTTTTCGAAACCAGCCCCAAGGTTGTTGAAATCAACGCCGAGGGTCCATGCGAGGTGACTGCCGCAGACATCACCGGTGACAACGAGGTTGAAATCCTCAATCCCGAGCTTCACATCGCCACATTGGGCGAAGGCGCAAAGCTCAACATGGAAATCACCATTGATAAGGGCAGAGGTTATGTTCCCTCCGAACGCAACAAGCAGCTCAGCGGCAACAACGTTATCGGCGTTTTGCCCATAGATTCAATCTACACACCCGTGCTTAAGGTTAACTACACCGTTGACAACACCCGCGTCGGTCAAATTACCGACTACGACAAGCTTACGCTTGACGTGTGGACAAACGGCGTAATCAATGCCGAGGAAGCGGTATCTCTTGCCGCTAAGGTTCTTACCGAACACCTCAACCTCTTTGTTAACCTTTCGGACAAGGCAAGCTCGGCTGAGGTTATGGTTGAAAAGGACGACAAGGGCAAGGAAAAGATTCTTGAGATGACCATCGAAGATCTTGACCTCAGCGTTCGTTCGTTCAATTGCCTCAAGCGCGCAGGCATCAACACGGTTGAAGATTTAATCAATAAGTCCGAAGAGGATATGATGAAGGTTCGAAACCTCGGAAGAAAATCACTTGAGGAAGTTGTGCAGAAGCTCAACTCTCTCGGTTTCAGTCTTCAGAAGGAAGACGAATAAATTACCCTTTTATATGACGGTAAAGGAGTGAATACAATGCCAGGTACAAGAAAGCTGGGAAGAACAACTGCTCAGAGAACCGCAATGCTCCGCGCAATGGTTACTTTCCTTCTCGAAAACGGCAAAATCGAAACAACAAATACCCGTGCCAAAGAAGTTCAGGCTATGGCAGAGAAGATGATTACAACAGCTAAAAACAACACCCTCCACAACAGACGTCTCGTTCTGTCTTTTGTAACAAAAGAGGACGTTGTAACAAAGCTTTTCGCTGAAATCGCGCCCAAGTACGCTGACCGCAACGGCGGCTACACAAGAGTCACCAAAATCGGTCCCCGCCGCGGCGACGGTGCGGAAATGGCTATCATTGAGCTTATCTGATTACGGTATTATTTGATTTAAAAGCCGGCTCCATGTTGAGCCGGCTTTTTTTATTAGGTATTAGTATTATCCTTTTATAATGAAATGCTGTTGTTTTTGCGTTTTAAGAAAATATCCATACAATCGCATTTTAACCGAATAAATACCAAAAAATGATGATTTATAAATTAATTATTGAAAAAACATTCACAACATGTTATAATAACGTATAATTTCCTATCAAAACAGGAGATGTTTTTGTTGTGTTTACCTATTATACCGTAATAACCCTGATATCAATAGCTTCGCTTTTGGTTTTGTGCGTTCTTGTGCATGAAAACGGAAGAATCCGTAGGAAACAAAAGACGGTATTTTATTTGACCTACCTTTTTATCGGTCTTGCGGCATTGGCGGAATGGACGGGCATTCAGCTTAACGGTAATCAAAATATACCGCAATGGTTGCTGATTGCGGTTAAATGCACTGACTACCTTCTTACACCGCTGACGGGCGGCGCGCTTGTTAAGCAGATAAATGTACGTAACCGTGGTTTAACGGTGCTGAACGGTGTGCTTTTAGGCAACATCGCGTTCCAGATTATCGCCG
Source organism: Oscillospiraceae bacterium (assembly GCA_003520555.1). Taxonomy (GTDB): domain Bacteria; phylum Bacillota; class Clostridia; order Oscillospirales; family Acutalibacteraceae; genus Ruminococcoides. Next base: position 950 of record DOUO01000041.1, on the reverse strand, counting down.
CGTTCTTCGGCTGGATGACGCAAATTGACAGCGGAAATAATTACAGGCACGGTCCTTTGTATTTTGTATATATAATTATTTATCTTGTTGTAATTTCGGTGGTTGTCGTTGAGTTCTTTATTTACGGCAAGGGCTTTGCGCGGCAAAACCGCCATTCGCTTTACGCGATTATGTGTTTTGTGCTTTGCGGAATTCTGGTTCAGGAAATCTGCGGCGGAGAATTCCGCACGGCATATCTTACAATGACAATCGGAGTGGTACTGCTGTTTATTCACTATGTTGAATACGCTCAGCTTGACGCTGAGGATCGCCTGAGCAAACAGGAACAGCTTTTGTACAAGGACACAATGACCGGTCTGTATAGCCGTCACGCGTACTCAAACGCGCTGAAAGTCTTTGACGCGAAGGGAGCGTTACCTGAGGATTTGGTTGCTTTTTCCGTTGACATCAACGGCTTAAAAACCGTTAACGACACAATGGGACACGCGGCGGGTGATGAGCTTATCTGCGGCGCGGCGGACTGTATACAAAGAGTATTCGGCGCGTACGGTAAATGTTACCGAACCGGCGGAGACGAATTTATTGTATTGGCAAGAGGCAGCCGCGAAAAAGCCGAAGCCCTGTTAAAACAGCTTGCTACCGAAACCGAAGTCTGGAGCGGCAAGCTTATTCATAACCTGAGCGTTTCGGCCGGTTACGCTTTGGTAACAGACCACGCCGGTATTACCGCCGAAAAATTGATTATCTTTGCGGACAAAGGCATGTATGAGGATAAAAGCCGTTTTTATCGGCAGTCCGGTAATGAAAAACGTGTTTATTCGTTTGCGTATAATCAACCAAACAACCCTAAATAAACTAAAAACGGCAGGTTTTCCTGCCGTTTTTGTTTGCGGTTTTTTAGTTTTTCCGGTCATTCCGGGGAGAAAGCGAGGAACTAATTGTCCTTCCCT
>DOUO01000047.1 GCA_003520555.1 Oscillospiraceae bacterium | reverse complement strand
AAAAGCAAAGATTTCCTCGAAAATAAGTTCGAAAAATCTTGCGTTTTTAAAATATTTATGCTACAATATCCATATATCAAAAACAAAGGAAAAAAACTATGGCACAGGATAAAATTACAGTAAGGGGAGCCAGGGAGCACAACCTGAAAAACATTGATGTTGAAATCCCGCGCAACAAGCTTGTGGTTATCACGGGACTTTCGGGCTCGGGCAAAAGCTCGCTTGCCTTTGACACAATCTACGCCGAAGGTCAGCGCCGTTATGTTGAAAGCCTTTCAAGCTACGCGCGCATGTTCCTCGGTCAAATGGACAAGCCCGCCGTTGACAGCATTGAAGGCTTGTCGCCGGCAATTTCCATCGACCAAAAAACCACCTCAAAAAATCCCCGTTCCACCGTCGGCACCGTTACGGAGATTTACGATTATCTGCGTTTGCTTTACGCGCGTATCGGCGTGCCTCACTGCCCGGTATGCGGCAGGGAAATCCGTCAGCAAACCGTTGACCAAATCGTTGACAAAATCATGAGCTATGAACAGGGCACAAAAATCCAGGTTATGGCTCCCGTTGTGCGCGGCAGAAAGGGCGAACACGCCAAGGTGCTTGAAAAGGCGTCAAAATCAGGCTTTGTGCGCGTGCGCGCCGACGGAATTGTGTACGATTTATCCGAGAAAATTCCTTTAGAGAAAAATAAAAAGCATAATATCGAGGTCATCGTTGACCGCCTTGTCATCAAGCCCGAAATCACCTCGCGCCTTGCGGACAGCATTGAAACCGCTTCAAAGCTCGGCGGCGGACTGATAATGGTCAACTTCGGGGACGAGGACGTTGTTTTCTCACAAAAATACGCCTGTCCCGACCACGGCGTAAGCATTGAAGATTTGTCGCCGCGCATGTTTTCGTTCAACAACCCCTTCGGCGCGTGCCCGAAATGCACGGGCTTGGGCGTTTTTCTCAAAATCGACGAAAACAAAATCATTCCCGACCGCCGCAAAAGTATTCGCGAGGGCGCAATCAAGGGAAGCGGCTGGGCGATGGAGGGCAGTCAAATTGCCGCTATGTATTTTGAAGCCCTCGCGAAAAAGTACAATTTTTCGCTTAACGAGCCCGTTGAAAATATCCCCCCGGAGGTCGTGCAAAAAATCCTGTACGGAACCGGCGACGATACGCTTACAATCAGCCGCAAATCCGTGTACGGAAGCGGCACGTACAAGCATAAATTCGAGGGTATAATCACAAACCTCGACCGCCGCTATCACGAAAGCAGCAGCAACTGGGTTAAGGACGAAATCCGCTCATACATGGCGGAAATCCCCTGCGACGAATGCCGCGGCGAAAGGCTGTCAAAGGAAAGCCTTGCCGTAACCGTCGGCGGAATAAACATTGCCCGGCTGTGCAGTATGTCCGTTGTTGCCGCGCTTGATTTTATTTCTTCTTTGGAATTAAGCGAAAAAGAAGCAATCATCGGCGCGGAAATTATTAAGGAAATCAAGGAACGCCTTAACTTCCTTAAAAGCGTCGGTCTGGGCTATCTGACGCTTTCGCGCAGCTCGGGAACGCTCAGCGGCGGCGAAAGCCAGCGAATCCGCCTTGCCACGCAAATCGGCAGCTCGCTCATGGGCGTGCTGTACATCCTTGACGAACCGAGCATAGGACTTCATCAGCGTGATAACGAAAAGCTGCTTGCGACCCTCAAACGTCTGCGCGACCTCGGCAACACCGTAATTGTTGTGGAGCACGACGAGGAAACCATGTACGCCGCGGACTGCATTGTTGACGTCGGCCCCGGCGCGGGAATTCACGGCGGACAAATTGTGTGCGTCGGCAGCGCCGACGAAATCAAAGCCTGCGATAAAAGCGTTACAGGTCAGTATTTAAGCGGAAAACGCGCTGTTCCCGTGCCCGAAAAAAGGCGAAAGGGAACGGGCAAGTACCTTGAAATCCTCGGAGCGGAGCAAAATAATCTTAAAAATATCAACGTCAAAATTCCGCTCGGCAAGCTTGTGTGCGTAACGGGCGTGTCGGGCTCGGGCAAAAGCTCGCTCATCAATGAAATTCTGTACAAAGTCCTCGCGCGCGAGCTCAACCGCGCCAAAACCACTCCCGGAGCGTACCGGGAAATCCGCGGCGTTGAAAATCTTGATAAGGTAATTGAAATTGACCAAAGCCCGATCGGACGCACTCCGCGTTCAAACCCGGCAACCTACACGGGCTTGTTTACGGACATCCGTTCGCTGTTCGCCACCACCAACGACGCTAAAATGCGCGGTTACACGCAAAGCCGCTTTTCGTTCAACGTCAAGGGCGGCAGGTGTGAGGCGTGTCAGGGCGACGGCATTATCAAAATCGAAATGCATTTTCTGTCCGACGTTTACGTCCCGTGCGAGGTCTGCAAGGGCAGGCGCTATAACCGTGAAACCCTTGAGGTGCGCTACAAGGGCAAAAACATAAGCGACGTGCTTGACATGAGCGTTGAGGAAGCCATGGAGTTCTTTAAAAATCATGAAAAGCTTCACCGCAAGCTCAAAACCCTTTACGACGTCGGTCTTGGCTACATCAAGCTCGGCCAGCCTGCCACAACGCTTTCGGGCGGCGAAGCCCAGCGCGTTAAGCTTGCCACCGAGCTCAGCAAGCGCAGCACGGGCAAGACCATTTACATTCTTGACGAACCCACCACAGGCCTGCATATTGCCGACGTTCACCGCCTTACCGAGGTTTTGCAGCTTCTTGTTGAGGGCGGCAACACCGTGGTTGTCATCGAGCACAATCTTGACCTTATCAAAACCGCCGACCATATAATCGACCTCGGTCCCGAAGGCGGAGACATGGGCGGAAAGGTAATTGCGCAGGGCACTCCCGAACAGGTCGCGAAAAACGAAAAATCCTTTACGGGCATGTACCTGAAGAACCTGCTGTAACTTTCAGCGCGTTCACAACGTATTGATTTTATCAAGCTCGTCAATGTTGTAGCTGCGCCGTATTTCAGGCTCTCCGCGAGCCTTGGTGCCGCTGTCGTAGGTGCCCTCCGCCGTGCGGATAAGGTTGTCCTCCTTTAAAAGCCAGTCAAAGCCGCAGCCCTTCCATTTTCCGTTGCGTCCCGACAGGTAATCGGACTTCTCCGCTTTGGCAAAATATTCTTTAAAAGAAATTTGCAGCTCGTCAAGCACCCTGCGGGCGTTTTCAATCAGCCTGCGCCGCTCACTTGTCAGCTTTTTAACCCCCGGCAAAGAAGCGCACTCTTTGTTGAACGAATTTAAAACGTCATGATAAAATTCTTCGCCGCACGCGCGCGCGTTATTTACGCCGCCTGCGGCGTTTTCTTTTTCTTTTTCTTTTTCATCTTCTTTTTCTTCTTCTTCTTCTTTTTCTTTTTCTTCTTCTTGGCTGCCATCGCAAGCGGTGGCAGATTTATACTTTTTTAACGCGTTTTTTCGGTTTGTTTCGCATAATTTTCTGTAGCTTTCAAAATCGCGGTCAATCTGTTCCGTGATTTCAATGTATAAAAAATACAGCCCGAGATTCTCCTCGTCTTTAAAATCCTCGCCGTCGCAGGCGTAGTCGTACACCGCCTTAATCAGCCTGCCGGCGTCCTCGTCGGACAGCATTTTAATAAGCTTACCTTTGTTGTGGTACATATGAAAATATTTGCGTTCAGCCATATTTAATCCTCCGTAAAAATATTAGGTATTAGTATAAATTATTATTTTAAGGTTCGCCGCGACTCGGCGCGGCAGGGAAATAAAACACCCCTCTATTAATAGTCCGAAAAAGGGCAAAAATTGCATACGAATATGCAATTTTTAAGGTTACAATTTTGTAATATTTAAAAATTTGTTAACCTCTCCAAATCAATTGAAGTTTTTATGCAAATAGTTTATAATAATTGTATACCAAATTTACAGAGGAATTTATGTTTAAATTGCGAAGATTTTTAACCGATTACAAGAAGGAAGTCATCATCGGACCGTTGTGCAAGCTGTTTGAGGCGATACTCGAGCTGTTTGTTCCGCTGGTGATGGCAAACATAATTGACGTGGGAATCAACACCCTGCACGACGGCGGGTACGTCCTGCGCATGGGCGGACTTATGGCTCTGCTTGCTGCCACGGGACTTTGCAGCGCGCTGTTTTGCCAATATTTTGCGTCAAAGGCGTCTCAGGGAGCCGGAACGCTCATTCGCCGCGACCTTTTCGCGCACATAAGCGCCCTGAGCTATTCCGAGCTCGACAGCCTCGGCACGCCGTCGCTGATTACCCGCATGACAAACGACGTCAACAGGGTGCAGGAGGGCATTGCAATGTCAATCCGCCTGCTTACGCGCGCGCCGTTCATCATCGGCGGTTCGCTGATTATGGCAATGACAATCAACCTGAAAATGTCGCTCATATTCTTTGCCGCGGCGGCGCTGATTGCGCTCACGCTGTTTCTGGTTATGAAGCTCAGCGTTCCCGTTTACGCCGCAATTCAGAAAAAGCTTGACAAAATCGGCTTAATCAGCCGTGAAAACCTTGCCGGAAACAGAGTGATAAGGGCGTTTTCCAAGCAGGAAGCGGAAAACCGTCGCGTGGATACCGCCACCGCCGATTTGGCAAAAACCTCAATCCGCGTCAGCCGCCTTTCCGCGCTGTTAAGCCCCGTGACCTACGCCGTGACCGACGCGGCAATAATCGCCGTTGTTTGGTTCGGCGCGGTAAACGTGAATATCGGCGAAATGCGGACGGGCGAAATTGTGGCGCTCGTCAGCTACATGACGCAGATTTTGCTTGCGATGATAGTTGTCGCCAACCTTGTTGTGCTGATGACCCGCGCGAGCGCAAGCGCAAAAAGAATTAACGAGGTGTTTGAAACCAAGCCCTCAATTACCGAAAAAAATAAGGAATATATTTCTGTAAAAGAAAATTACCCCGAAAAGCTCCGCTTTGAAAACGTCAGCTTCAGCTATCACGGCGGCGAGGAAAGCCTCAGCGAAATAAGCTTTGCGGTAAACCGAGGTCAAACGGTGGGAATAATCGGCGGCACGGGCTGCGGCAAGTCCACGCTGATAAACTTAATTCCGCGCTTTTATGACGTCGGAAGAGGAAGGGTGCTTGTTGACGGCGCCGACGTGCGCGAATATCCCTTTGCTCAGCTTCGTGAACAAATGGGCATAGTGCCTCAGCACAGCGTTCTGTTCGGCGGCACAATCCGCGACAATATGCGCCTCGGCAAAAAGAACGCGACCGACGGTGAAATAATTGACGCGCTTAAAACCGCGCAGGCTTACGAATTTGTGTCAAAGCTCGGCAAAGGCCTTGACAGCCGCGTTGAACAGGGCGGCAAAAATTTCAGCGGCGGTCAGCGCCAGCGGCTTTGCATCGCGCGCGCCCTGGTCGGCAAGCCGAAGCTTTTGATTTTGGACGACAGCTTTTCGGCGCTTGACATGGCTACCGACGCGGCGCTGCGGCGCGAGCTCGGGAAAAGCCTGAGCGCAACGACGGTGCTCATCGTCACCCAGCGCTGCTCCTCGATAATGAACTCAGACCTTATTTTGTGCCTTGACGACGGCAAAATCGCAGGCTCGGGCACTCATGAGCAGCTCCTTGAGGGCTGCCGAACCTACCGTGAAATTTTCCTTTCACAACAGGGCGCGGAGGTGAAATCATGAGTCAGGGCGCGATTGTAAAAAGAATTCTCAAAAAAATAAAGCCCTACGGGCTTCTGCTTTTCGGCGCGGTCATCAGCTCGGTAATCAGCATTTCGCTCACGTTGCTTATCCCCGTGCTAATCGGCTTCGCGCTTGATGAAATTGTCGGCAGGGGCGCGGTCGATTTTGCGGACGTAGCCAAAATTTTAAGCTATATCGCCGTCGCAATCGTCGGCGTAAGCGTGTGCCAGTGGACGATGAATTATTTTATCAGCGTTTTAAGCTTCAACACCGTGCGCGACCTGCGCCGCGACATCTTCCGCAAGCTCAACGCCGTGCCGCTGTCCTTCATCGACAGCCACCCCCACGGCGACCTCATCAGCCGCGTCATTAACGACGTTGACGCTGTCGGCGACGGACTTACCCAGCTGTTTTTGCAGCTGTTTTCGGGTGTTGTCACAATAGTCGGCACGCTTATTTTCATGGTCGGAATCGACTGGAAAATCGCGCTTGCGGTTGTTGTGCTCACTCCGCTTTCGCTTTTCGCGGCAGGGTTTATCGGCAAGCTAACGCATAAAAATTTCACCGACCAGCAGGTTTTGCAGGGCGAAATATCCTCGTATGTCGAGGAATATGTGGGAAACATGCGGCTTGTTCAGGCGTTTTCATACGAGCAAAGCGCGAACTCAGCCTTCGGCGAATATAACTCACGGCTCAAAACCGTGGGCTTCAAGGCTCAGTTTTCGGGTGCGCTGGCAAACCCGACCACACGGTTTGTAAACGCGATGGTTTACGCCGCGGTCGGAATATTGGGCGCAATCTCCGTGCTCGGCGGCACGCTCAGCGTCGGTCAGCTTTCGTGCTTTCTGACATACGCGAATCAATACACAAAGCCGTTTAACGAGGTTACGGGCGTGCTTACGCAAATTCAAACGGCGCTCGCCTCCGCCGGCAGGGTTTTCGAGCTGCTTGACGCGGACGAGGAGTCTCCCGACAATGAAACGCCCTGTGCGCGCGAACACAGGGGAGAGGTCAGCTTTGAGAACGTCAGCTTTTCCTACACGGCGGAAAAACCGCTGATACAAAATTTTTCGCTCAGCGTCAAAAGCGGAAGCCATGTGGCGATTGTAGGTCCCACGGGCTGCGGAAAGACCACGCTTATTAACCTGCTTATGCGGTTTTACGACGTTAATTCGGGCAGCATTAAAATCGACGGCGTTGACATCCGCGACCTCAGCCGCCATAAGCTGCGCAGCCGCTTCGGAATGGTTTTGCAGGACAGCTGGCTTTTTGAGGGCACAATCATGGAAAACCTCCGCTACGGAAACGAAACCGCGACGGACGACGAGGTAATGCGCGCGGCAAAGGCGGCGTATGCCCACAGTTTCATCAGAAGAATGCCTCAGGGCTATTCAACCGTCATCAGTGAAGGCGGCGGAAATCTAAGCCAGGGGCAGAAGCAGCTTTTGTGTATCGCGCGCGCAATGCTCACCAATCCCGAAATTTTGATTCTGGACGAAGCCACAAGCTCAATTGATACGCTCACCGAAATCCGAGTCCAAAAGGCGTTCGCGCGGATGATGAAGGGCAAAACGGCATTTGTGGTTGCGCACCGCCTGTCCACAATCCGCGAAAGCGACGTTATCCTTGTAATGCGCGACGGCAATATCATCGAGCAGGGCAGCCACGACGCTCTGATGAAGCAGGGCGGTTTTTACGCGGAGCTGAATAACACGGCTTTTAAATTGAAAATTGAAAATTGAAAGTTGAAAATTGAAAATTGAAAGTTGAAAATTGAAAATTATCATAAAAAACACGGTCGGGCAAACGGCGCTCCCATTACGGAAGCCTGTTTGTCCGACCGATATTCTTAATTATATTTCTTTTATCAAATAATAATCGACTTACCTGTCATTTCCTCGGGCTGGGGAAGTCCCATGATTTTGAGCATAGTGGGCGCGATGTCCGCAAGCACGCCGCCCTCGCGGAGCTTGCAGTCGTAACCGATTACGCAGAACGGAACGGGATTTGTGGTGTGAGCCGTAAACGGCTTGCCGTCCTCCTCAAACATCTTGTCCGCGTTGCCGTGGTCGGCGGTAATAATTGCCGCGCCGCCCATCTTCAAAATCGCGTCAACAACCCTGCCTACGCAGTCGTCAACCGCCTCAACCGCCTTTACCGCCGCGTCAAACACGCCTGTGTGTCCGACCATGTCGCAGTTCGCGAAGTTGAGGATAATCATGTCGTACTTGCCGCTTTCAATGGCAGGCACAATTTTTTCCGTAACCTTGTAGGCGCTCATTTCGGGCTGTAAATCGTAGGTCGCGACCGACGGAGACTTAACCAAAATTCTGTCCTCGCCGTCGTAAACCTTTTCAACGCCGCCGTTAAAGAAGAAGGTAACGT
>DOUO01000142.1 GCA_003520555.1 Oscillospiraceae bacterium | reverse complement strand
CATGGGCTGGATGAACGACATGCTTCACTACATGACGCTTGACTCAAAGTGGAGACCGTTTAACCATGACAACCTGACCTACAGCTTTTTCTACGCGTTTTCCGAACACTTTTTGCTTCCGCTGTCTCATGACGAGGCGTCAGGCGGCAAGGGCTCGCTGCTGAGCCGTATGCCCGGCGGAAACCAAAACGGCTTTGCGGACTTACGCGCGTTTATAACCTACATGTACGCCCATCCGGGCAAAAAGCTTGTTTTTATGGGTATTGAAAGCGGTCAAAACAGCGAATGGAACGAGGAAACCGTGCTTGACTGGACGCTGACCGACCATCCCGAAAACGCCAAGCTTCAAACATTTTTCAGAGAGCTTAACGATTTGTATACGCGTACAAAGCCGTTTTATGAGCGCGACGCGATTTGGAAGGGCTTTGACTGGATTCACCATGACGATTACACAAACTCCGTAATCGCCTTTAAGCGCAGCGACGAGGAAGGCAACGAAATTATAGCCGTGTGCAACTTCCGTCCCATAAAGCATGAAAACTACTTTATCGGAGTGCCCGAGGACGGCGTTTACGACGAGTTTTTTAACTCGGACGACGAACGCTACGGCGGCACGGGCGTAAGCAACGGCCACGAAATTATCCCCGAGCCGATGAAAATTCACGGCTGCAGCCAGGGCGTAGGCTTAACGCTGCCGCCCATGAGCGTAATTTATCTCAGAATTAAGGAATAGTTTGCAAGGGCTTCGCGCCCGAGCAATCAAACGTTTACATATTATCGAAATAAAATACATTCACAATAGGAGGTTATAGTATGCAAATGTTTCCAAAGCAGGAGGTAGTAGCAATGCTTCTTGCGGGCGGTCAGGGCTCACGTCTTGGCGTGCTCACAAAAAAGCTTGCGAAGCCTGCGGTACCTTTCGGCGGAAAATACAGAATCATTGACTTTCCGCTTTCAAACTGTGTAAACTCAGGCATTGAGGCCGTGGGTATACTTACACAATATCAGCCCCTTATCCTTAACGAGTACATCGGCAACGGCCAGCCATGGGATTTGGACGGCATGCATTCCGGCGTTAACTGCCTCAGCCCTTATCAGGCAATCAAGGGCGCGGACTGGTATTCCGGCACCGCCAACGCTATTTTCCAGAACATAAATTACATCGAGCGTTACGACCCCGACTATGTTGTAATTCTTTCAGGCGACCATATTTATAAAATGGATTACAACAAAATGCTTGAGTACCACAAAGAAAAGAACGCGGCGTGTACTATCGCGGTAATTGACGTTCCAATGGAGGAGGCTTCGCGCTTCGGTATTCTCAATACCTATGAAAACGGCGAAATTTACGAATTTGACGAAAAACCCGAGCATCCTAAGAGCACAAACGCTTCGATGGGTATTTACATTTTCAGCTGGAAGGAGCTCCGCAAGTATCTGACCGAGGACGCCGCGCTTGAAGACTCAAGCCACGACTTCGGCAAGGACGTGCTTCCCGCGATGCTCAATGCCGGCGAGAGAATGTTCGCTTATCCGTTTGAGGGCTACTGGAAGGATGTCGGAACAATAGACAGCCTTTGGGAAGCGAACATGGATTTGCTTGACCCCAACGTCACCCTGGATTTAAAGGACGTTTATTCACGCAATCCGATGATGCCTCCGCATTATGTTTCGCCCGACGCCAATATTCAGAATTCGCTTGTGGCGGACGGCTGCAACGTTGAGGGCGACCTGGAGTTTTCAATCCTGTTTTCGGGCGTAACCGTGGGCAAGGGCGCCACAATAAATTCGTCAATCATCATGCCCGGCGCGGTTATTGAGGAAGGCGCAACCGTTAAGTTTGCAATCGTAGCCGAAAATACCGTTATCAAAAAGGGCGCTAAGGTAGGTCAGAAGCCCGAAGAGGTTGACGACAGAGACAACTGGGGTATCGCGGTTATAGGCGAAAACACCGTTATCCCCGAAAACGCCGTTATCAAGGCAAAAGAAATGATAGACAGTGAGGTGGCTGCAAATGAGAAGTAATGACGTTTTAGGCTTTATTTTTGCCGGCACACTTGATGATAAAATCCCCGAGCTTGCGGCTTCCCGCACAACCGCCAGCGTGCCGATCGGCGGCAAGTACAGACTTATTGACTTTGTGCTTTCAAACATGTCAAACTCGGGCGTTAACAACGTAGGAATCGTCGCGAAAAGCAACTTCCTTTCGCTGACGGATCACGTAGGCTCGGGCAGCGCTTACGACCTTTCAAAAAGAAGAAGCAACCTTACTCTCCTTACTCCGTACGGCGGCAAGGCTTTTTCGAATTATGTTGAAACAATTTACAATATGCACGGCTATATCGAGCACTGCCGTGAGGAATACATCCTGCTTTCGCCCGGTAATGTGGTAACTAACTTTGATTATAACCAGCTCTTTGATTATCACTCAAAGCACGACGCCGACATTACCCTGGTTTACAAAAAGGGCGTTGTTCCCGCCGGCTACGACCGCCCCGTTACCCTTGATGTTGCCGCTGACGGCAAGGTAACCCAGGTGTTTGTAAAGCCCGAAAATACCGACGAGCAGGTTAACCATTTCTACGGCTCCGCTTTAATCAAAAAGAGCCTGCTTATGGATGAAATCCGCAAGGCGCTGAGCCTTAATGAGCTTGACATTAAAAAGCTTTTGCAGCAGTGTCTTGACCGCTGCAAGGTTTACGCCTACGAAAACAAAGGCTATACCGCGATTATCAGCTCAATTAACTCATATTTCGACTTCAATATGGATCTTATGAAAAAGGAAGTAAGAGACGAGCTGTTTAATCCCAAGCGTCCGATATATACTAAAGTAAGGGACGACGCGCCTTCGCGCTACGGTCTTGAAAGCAGAGTTAAAAACTCAATCATTGCTCAGGGCTGTGTTATTGACGGCGAAGTTGAAAACTGCGTTATTTCCAAGGGTGTTTATGTCGGAAAGGGCGCAAAGCTTTCAAACTGCATTGTTATGCAGGATACGGTTATCGGCAAGGATACCAACTTAAACTATGTAATCATTGATAAGGATGTAACCATTAAGGACGGACGTTCGCTGATGGGATTTGGTTCTTATCCGATTTATATCGCTAAAAAATCAGAAGTATAACAATTATTAGGAGGAAAAACCCATGAGAATTTTATACTGCGCGTCCGAAGCCAATCCTTTCTGCGGCAGCGGCGGACTTGCCGACGTAGCCGGCAGCCTTCCGCACACCCTGTGCAGAAAAGGTCAGGACGCAAGAATTGTTGTTCCGCTTTACGGTACAATTCCGCAGGACCTTAAAAATCAGATGAACTTCATCACAAACTTCACCGTTCCCGTTGCGTGGAGACATCAGTACTGCGGACTTTTCTGGGCACGCTGGAACGACTGCACCTACTATTTCATTGACAACGAATATTATTTCAAGCGCGGCACACTTTACGGTCATTATGACGACGCCGAGAGATTTGCTTTCTTCTCACGCGCTATCCTTGAAATGCTGCCTTATATCGACTTCCATCCCGACATCATCCACTGCAACGACTGGCAGACAGCTCTTGTTCCCGTATACTACTATCTGTTCTATTCGCACAGACCCTGGTATTACAATATCAAGAGCCTGTTCACCATCCACAACATCCAGTATCAGGGCGAATACGGCTGGGAAGTTAACACCGAATGTGTAGGTATTCCCGCAAACGAATGCGGTATCCTTGAAATGAACGGCAAGCTCAACATGATGAAGGGCGCAATTGAAACCTCAACGCGTGTTTCAACCGTTTCGCCAAGCTACGCCGCTGAAATTAAGGACCCGTGGTACAGCTGGGGACTTCACGACGAGCTTAACCTTCGTCATTACAAGCTCTGCGGCATCAAGAACGGCATCGACATTGCGAGCTACGACCCCGCGACCGACTATCAGCTTTACGCAAACTACACCAAAGAGGATATGAGCGGCAAGGGCGAATGTAAACGCAGACTTCAGGAAAGACTTACCCTTGAGGTTAACTGGAGTATTCCGATTGTCGCAATGGTAACCCGTCTTGTATCTCATAAAGGTCTTGACCTTGTCCGCATGGGTCTTGAAGAACTCATGAATACCGAAAACATGCAGTTCGTAATCCTCGGTTCCGGCGACAAGGAGTATGAGGACTTCTTCAACTACATGCAGTCAAAGTATCCCGGCAGACTTATCTTCTGTCACGGCTTTGTACCTGAGCTCGCGAGAAAGATTTACTCCGGCGCGGATATTTTCCTCATGCCTTCCGCTCAGGAGCCCTGCGGACTTTCACAGATGATTGCCCTGCGTTACGGCACAATCCCCGTAGTACGCGAGGTCGGCGGTCTTAAGGACTCTGTATTTGACTCCGCCGATAACTACGGCAACGGCTTTACCTTCAAGAACTACTACACCGCTGATATGCAGCACGCTGTTCGCCGCGCTCTGTGGGGTATTCAGGACAACGAAGGCTGGCACCAGCTCATGTGGCGCGCGATGATGAGCGACAACAGCTGGGAACGTTCCGCTCAGGATTATATCAACGTTTACAGCGACACCCTTAACTGGGCATAATACAAAAAATAATAACAAAATCCAAGGGAGGCGTTTTGCCTCCCTTTTGTCTGTCTATCTGTTTTTTCCGCTGTCCAAAAAATCCTGCAAAATAATAGTCGCGGCAACCTCATCCACCACGTTTTTTCGCTTTTTGCCGCGTGTGTTTGTGCTGTTCAAAAAGTTATGCGCCGTCACGGTTGTGCCGCGTTCATCCTGCATAACCGTTTCAAGTCCCGTCAGCTCCTCTAATTTTTTTGCAAAGGCTCTGGCGTTTTTCGCGCTTTCGCCCTCGGTGCCGTCCATGTTTTTCGGCAAACCTACCACAATTAACTCCGCCTTGCACTCCTTTGCCGCAAGGGCGACCTTTTCAGGCAATTTATTCGGCGATTTTTCAAAGATGACCGTGTACGGCGAAGCTAAAAATTCGGTTTTGTCGCAAACCGCAATTCCTGTTCTTGCTTTACCGAGGTCAACCGACATTATAATCATAATAAAATTCCTTTCAGCTTGATAAATACATTATAATTCAAAACCGTAAAATATACAATCATTTTATTTGCGCTGTGCTTACAAATGCGCCGTTTTTCCAAAACAAGTGAAAAAATCCCAGCCACACAATGACAAATCTATCCGCTCGGGTGCGCTATAATCAACTTATAAATTAATGATAGGATGTTGAAATATGGCACAGTCTGCACACGAAGCGCGCGGCAGGGCGGCGCAGGATGTATTAATAAAAAGAGCGGTCACAACCGCGGTTTACGCGGTTTTGGGCGCGGTGATTTCGCGCGGAGCGGTGCTCGGAAACCTTGCGCCGTTCGGGGTGTCTTTTGCGGCGGCAGTGCCCAAAAAGTATCTCCTGCCGTCGGTTTTAGGTGCGGCGTTCGGATACGTGCTCATGATTCCGACCGACAGCTTCCGGTACATTGCGGCTGTTGCGGCGGTAGGCGCGGCTCGGTGGCTTTTAAGCGAATTTGACAGAATACGCAAAAGCAGGCTGTTTGCGCCCTTAACCGCGTTTGCGGCGGTGCTTTCAACAGGCTTGGCGCTGCTGTTCGGCGGAATGTCGCAGGTAAACACTTTTTCGACATGCGTGCTCGAAGCCGCTCTTTCGGGTGCGGCGGCGTACTTTTTATCGTCGGCGGTCAGGCTTTATGACGAAAGAAAAAGCCTTGCCGCCTGCTCCGCGCAGGAAAGCGCGTCGCTTGTTCTGACGGTCTGCGTTATGCTTCTTTCACTCTCCGGAATTGCAATCGAGGGCGTTTCAATAGGCAGAATCGCGGCGGTTACGGTTATTTTGCTGTGCGCGCGCTACGGTGGAGCGGCCGGCGGTTCGGTAAGCGGAATATCAACCGGCGCCGTTTTCAGCCTCGCGGATTTGCAAAGCGGTTACGTATGCGGAGGCTTTGCCTTCGGCGGTCTGATGTCCGGGCTGTTTGCCCCTCTCGGCAAGGCAGGCTGCGCGGCGGCGTTTACTGTTTCAAACGCGCTCATGAGCCTTGCGTTCGGCACCCATAATGTGCTTGCCTCCGCGCTTATTGAAAGCGTTGTGGGAAGCGCGGTTTTCGTGCTGCTGCCAAAGGAGCTCGGAAGCTTCATTTCGCCCGTTTTCACGCGTGAGGAAAGCGCGGGACTCAGCGAAGCTCTGCGTAAAAATATCGTGATGAGGCTCGGCTTTGCGTCAAAGGCAATAACGGAGGTGCGGCGCGACGTCCGCGAAGTATCCGAAAAGCTTGATGAAATGTATTCGCCGTCGTTTGAAACCGTGTGCGAGAACGTTGCCTGCGAGGTCTGCAGCGGCTGCGGAATGAGAATGTACTGCTATGAATACGACAGCGGCGTAACGCGCGACGATTTTTTAAGACTTGAAGAGCCGCTCAGGCAAAATTCAAGGATTACGGATAACGACGTTGAGCAAAGCTTTGTCAAAATGTGCTGCAAAAAGGGCGAAATAGCCGACAGCATGAACACAAACTACCGCAATATGCTTGCGGCGCGGGAAGCTTCGCGGCGCGTAGCGGAAATCCGCGGAGCGGTTGCCGGGCAGTTTGCCGGCGTAAGCGAAATATTAAACGACCTGTCCGATGAATTTAAAGCCTCGATGAAATGCGACCTTGAAGCTGCCGAGCAAATAAAATCCGTCCTTGCCGAATCGGGCTTTCCGTGCGAGGAATGTGTTTGCCTTACAAACAGCGGCGGCAGGGTAAAGGTCGAGCTTGAATTCAGCGAAACTCAGGAGCGTATTCCCAAGGGACTGCTTATGCGCGAGGTCGGCAAATGCTGCGGCAGGCGGTTCGACCTGCCGGTGTTAAGCCGTGCCGGAGGGAAAATCAGGGCGGCGCTTTGCGAAATGCCCATGTACGATGTTGAAATCGGCAGCGACCAGCACATAGCAAATTCGGGCAAGCTTTGCGGCGACTGCATTGATTATTTCAGCGACGGTTTCGGAAAAACCCACGCGTTGATTTGCGACGGCATGGGCACGGGCGGCAGGGCTGCCGTTGACGGCAACATGGCGGTTTCGGTTATGGGCAGGCTTCTGCGTTCGGGGCTTTCGGCTTCAAGTTCACTGCAAATTGTAAATACCGCGCTGATGATAAAAAGCGACGACGAAAGTTTGTCAACCGTAGACTTAGCCTCGGTTGACCTTTACAGCGGTACCGTTGAACTGAAAAAGGCGGGCGCCGCGGCGACATATATAAGAAAAGGCGGACGGCTGATTTGCAGGGAAATGCCGTCGCTGCCGGCGGGAATACTCAACGGAATACAATTCAAAACCGGTACGGTAAAGCTAAATTCGGGAGATATGGTGGTTATGGTTTCTGACGGAGTTATCACAGGCGATGAAAAATGGCTTGAAAAGCTGATAAAAAGCTGGCGCGAAGGCTCAACTCAGGAGCTTGCGCGCGCGGTTGTTGAGGAGGCGATACGCCGCAGAGCGGCAGGCCGCGACGACGACATTACCGCCGTTGCCATGCGTATTACCGACTACGGCGAAGATGAATAAGCATTTGAATATGAAATCAGGGTTCGGCGCGAATACCGAACCCTGTAATTTTTTATTTTGTATTATCGTAAACTCCCGCCATTACGGGAATTCCGGACTCGTTGTCAAGCAGAATAAATATAAACGGCTCGTCAAAGCTGACGGTTTTTTTGCCGCTCGCCTTTGACTCGATTTTTTCCGTTTTATATAAATCGGAATCAATCTTTGCCGGAGTATTCAAGGCGTTTCCCGAAAATATTAACGACGGTTCAAACTCATACATTTCACTAAGCTTCAAATTGCCCGCGATGTTCATTGCCTTAAACCTTGCGTCATCTGAAAACAGCATATAGAAGCCGCTTTTTCGGAGCAGCGGTGACAGCGGCTTTGCTTTTTCGCCCGAATCGATTGTAAACTGCGGAAGCTTAGCCGCAACCGCGTTTTTAATATCCTGGCTGTTAAGCAACGCGTTGTATTCGTTTACGTCAAAAACGCTCATGTAATCATCAAGCGCGGTTTTGCCCTTTGGTTTTACCGCCAAAAACTTAAGAGGGTTGCTCTTCGCGTATTTTATAACGCCTTCGGCTTTATCCGTGCTTAAATAGCTTTCCTCGGACGTAATATAGCCGTCAGACCCTGCGTCTGTTAACTCGCTGAGCCATGAATCCGAAACGCTGAGCGACGACGTGGTGTAAAGATTGCTTTTTTTATCATAATCTACCGACGAGCCTGTGTAATTTTCAAAAAGCTTTTTTTGCTTTTCGGAAAAGTCATTTGAGGAAAAGTCCGTGCGTATAATGTTTATGCCGTAATATTCGGCGTCTGCCTGCAAAAACGCTTTTGTAATTTCGTTGCCGTTATTTACAAAAACGTTGTTGAAAAGACTTGTGTGAGGTATCTCGAACGGCTTGTTTTCATCCTCTTGTTCGTTCTTTTTCGGCTTTGCGACCTCTTCCATGCGGCTTTTAAAATATGACGAGCAGGTATTTACATCTTCCGCGGTCAGTCCGCCGAGGTTTAAAAGAATTTCGTTTTTCGCGTCGCCCGAAGCGCCGTTTGCAAGCAGCGAAAGCTGCAGCAAGGTGTTAGCCGGTGAAAAGGCAAAGGACTTTCCGCCGTGTTCCTCATATTTTGCGCGGAAAAGCTTGAAGCCAAGTCCCTGCGCGGCGTTTGAGTAGGTGTTGTAGCCCTTCGGCGGTTCAATTGCGCCGTCGGCATAGTTGAAGGTTTCGGCGGCGGTTTTTTCACGTTTTTGTCCGGATGAAATAATCTCGCTGTCGGAAAACGCGCCCGAATTCGCGCAGGAGGCGAGAGTTATTGCCGACAGAAGCAGACACGCGACCAATGATTTCAGCTTCATCTTAATTCCCCGTTTTGGTAAGCTCTGACGCAAGCTTGTATATATCCTCTGCCGCGTGCGGATGTGAAAGCCGTTTGCAGTTTTCTTTCATTTCTTCAAGCGTGCGCGGAGAGTTGAGCAGGCTCAAAATCTGCTGAGCGCCCAAATCCTTATCAATGAAGATAGCCGCGTTTTGTGAAATTAAGAACTTAACGTTATCAAGCTCCTGACCCGGGAAGGCGCTGTAAATAGCCATCGGCAGATGACACGCAAGGCTTTCGGTTACGGTCAGTCCGCCCGGCTTTGTAACAATCAGGTCTGACACGTGCATGTAGTCCTCAACATTGTCAACAAAGAACAACAGCTTGGTTTTATCTCCGGTGCCGAGTTCAGCTATATGCTTTTTAAGCTTTTCGTAAAGCTTCTCGTTTTTGCCTGTAATAACAATCAGCTGCAAATCCGCGTCAGCCACGGCAAGCTGTTCGTAAAACCTCATTACTCCCGTAACGCCGAACGAACCTGCCATAAGCAGTATGGTGGTTTTTCCGGGGTCAAGTCCTTCGCGCGCGCAAATTTCTTCCTTTTTGCCCGGAATGGTAAACTTGTCAAAGGTGGGAATACCAAGCGGAAAAATCTTTTCCTCCTCAACTCCGTATTCCTCGTGAAGCTTGCGCGCCATTTGCGGCTCGGCAAGCACATACGCGTCAATATTCGGTGAAATATATGTGCGGTGGCTGTCGTAGTCGGTTATGAGGCTGATTGCCTTTATGTTGATTTTCCCTTCGCTCTTAAGTCTTGAAACCATGGCGGAAATAAACGGGTGGCACATAATTATAACATCCGGCTTGTATTTGTCAATCGTTTCAAGCAGCTTGGCGGCCATCATTGAGTTTGAGCGCATGACAGCCCTGTACATTCCGTTGTCCTTATCGGTGATTTTATAAAAGGTTCCGTAAACCTTCGGAGTTTTGGTTGCCAAAATATAGTAGCCCTTGCACACGGTTTTGTCGTAAATCTTTCCCAGCGAACGCAGGCCGTCAACAACGTCAACCTTAACGTTGGGGCTTAATGCCTTTATTTTTTCTTCCAAAGCCGCCGCGGCGCGTTTGTGACCGCCGCCCGTGGACGCAGAAAAAATCAAAATTTTCATAAGCGAACTCCATTTCATTTTCAGTTATTTTTCAAATAACCGACATAAATTATCCTTATATTTATATTATAAGGAATTATAAAGCTTTTTCAACAGATATTTGAAAAAATTTGTCTGTTTTTGTAATTCTCCGCAATAATTTAAGCTTGTCGGGGAAAATCTGCCGTTCACAAAAACAGCAAACAGCATTATTTTCAACAAAAATAAATTGAAAACATATTGCGAATATTTGTGATTTGCCACTTTATTTTTTTGAATTAATATAGTAAAATAAACATGAACAAGTGTATTACATAAAATTGACATATTTATCAGGGGTGGATTATGAAAGAGGAAAATAAGCAAAAACAATCTGCTTCGGACGGTTTTGTAGATATCTCAAGCGGCAAGGCCGTTTTTCAGCCTGAGTTTTCAAAGGGCGGAAAATACGGCGCCCAAAAAAGCAACAAGGGTAAAATTGCCGTAATCATTTCGGTTGCCGTTGTTGTTGCCGCGGCATTGGGCGTAACGGGCTTTTGCCTGTTTAACGCGACGGCTAAGCCCGAATCAAAGGCTCCCGTCGAGTTTACTTTTCCGGGCACAAAGGTTTCCGGAATTGACATCACAGGCAAAAACCTTAAGGAAGCCAAGTCCCTGCTTGAGGCTAACAAGAAGAAGTTTATTAAACCCGTAAAAATTGATATAAAGGCTAACGGTGAAACAACCACGCTTACTCAGGATGATTTCAGCTACACCTATGACATTGACAAGGTGCTTGAAAAGGCTAAAAACGAGGCTGAGGGCAATTCCGAAACAACCGCTACCTCCGACACCGAGGGCAAAAAGGAATATACAGTCACCGCCGCGGTTACAAAGGATTCAATTTCAACCGGCGTTAATAAGGTTTGCGAAAAAAACAACGTCGAAGCCGTAAACGCCTGGGTTTCCAAGTTTCACCCGTATTCCGACGAACGGTTTGAGTACGCCGACGCGATTGACGGCTACAAAATCGATGAAAACGATTTAAAAAACAAGCTTGTTGAGTTTTTCGGAAGCGGCAAAAACTATTCCGCCATTGAAGCTGACGGCGAAGAACTTAAGGCGGAGGTTACAAAGGACTTCCTCAAGAAGAATATTGTAAAGCTTGCTACCTATAAAACAATTTCTTATAACTCAATTGACGGCACGGAAAACATGAGGGTATCGCTTGAGGCGTGCAGCGGCTCGATTATAGACCCGAATGAAATCTGGTCGTTCAACGAATGTACCGGCGATTCAAACAAAACCGAAAACGGCTACAAGCCCGCCGGCGTTATTTCCGAAGGCAAGTTTACAACAGGCGTAGGCGGCGGCATCTGTCAGTCCAGCTCAACTATTTACAACGCGGCAATACGCGCGAATATGACGGTTGACACACGTTACTGCCACCAGTTTGCTTCCGCGTATGTTCCCACGGGACTGGACGCGACAATTGACTATCCGCGCCTTGATTTAAAGCTTCAAAACACCTCGGGATACCAAATGTTTTTGGAGTGTAAGCTCGACGGCACAACGCTTACGGCTACCTTCTGGGGATATCACAGCCCCGACTACGATGTAATAAAAACCCGCAACAAGCTTGAAAGCCACGGCGAAAAAACCTACAAGGTAAGAGCATGGAGGGTTTACTACAAGGACGGCAAGAAGGTTGACGAAGAAGAACTGTTTGAGTCCACCTATGACTACAGCGGCGGCGTTACCTTTATTGACGCCGAAGGGGATACAGGAGCCGAGGACGTTGATAATTCCACCGCGGGCGACTATTCCGCCGCCGACAGCTCGTCGGACAGCTCAAACGAGAATACGTCGCAGCAAAGCAGTAATTCGTCCGCCCAATCAAGCGACCAAAGCTCAAGTCAATCGGACACTCAGGAAGTTACCGAAGTTTCGCAAGCCTCAACGGACAGCTCGGCTTCACAAAGCTCAGGGCAGACGTCCGGCTCAACAGAATAAAATGTAAATTTCTTCTAAAGAATAAAAGCCCCGTATTATCAAATGATAATACGGGGTGATTTTTTATGATTGAAAAAACAGGAAGGGCAACCTATCTTTTCCGAAACAAGCCGTCGGTTGCGGGTTATGCTTCGGTTGTAGGCAAAAAGGAGCTTGAAGGACCTTTGGGCGAAGGCTTTGACCGGGTAATTCCCGACAGCCGCAACGGCTGCGAAACCTATGAGGAGGCGGAGGCAAAAATGCAGCGCAGCGCGCTGAAAATCGCCGTCGCGAAGGCGGGACTCAGGACGGACGACATAGATTGTGTTTTCGCAGGCGACCTGCTAAACCAGTGCATAGGTTCAAGCTTTGGCTTAAAGGAGCTTAAAATCCCGTATCTCGGTCAGTACGCGGCGTGTTCAACCATGGCGCAAAACCTGATAATGGCTGCGGTTTTTGTGGAATCGGGCGCGGCAAAAACCGCGGCATGCGCCACATCCTCACATTTTTGTTCGGCTGAACGCCAATATCGCTTTCCCATGGAATACGGCAGCGTGCGAACGCCCACCGCGCAGTGGACGGTCACAGGCGCCGGCGGCTGCGTGCTCAGCTCAGCTCAAAACAATGTCCGTGTTTCAGCCGCCGCTGTCGGCAGAATAGCCGACCTTGAAATAACCGACGTCAATAATATGGGCGCCGCCATGGCACCTGCTGTATGTATAATAGAACCATAGGGCTTATACTCTAATATATATAAAAGGAGCTGATAATCATTTTAACCGTAAATGAAAAAGCAATGTTGATTACATACGGCAAGTGGGGGACAAAATACCGCCGTTACCTAATCGACCATGACAATGAGAAGTATTACATACTGCTCTGCTCAGGCGAACTTTACGAGCATATCGCCGCCGCTGACCTAAAAGCGGAGCGCCTCTATAACGCGACCGTGCAGGAGCTTATGCGCCGGCAGGACGTAACCCCCAGCCTGAAACGGAAAAATCCCGAACAGTGGCAAAAAATAATGAATAAAATCTCGCGGCTGGCAACGGAGATTGTTATGGGTAAGATGACATCATTTTGAAGAAATAATCAGAAAGGAAGCAAATGAAAAACATTTGCCGTCTTATACAATCCTGACGCGACTGCGGCACTGCCAAAGAAACGGAAAGTCCGCTTTTTTGTGAAGATTGGTATAAAATCCGGGCAAAACGGCAATCCTATTTTCGGAAAGGGATTGAGCTGTAATGCAGGATAAAACGAATACTTCGCGCCGGGCTTCTGCCGCGCTGACAGACATCAAAAGCATAAAGACGGACATAAAACAGCCCTTGTCCGCAAGGATGACAAGCTTCCTTGAACAGATAGGCAATCCGTATAAGTTCAGGGCGGGCGATGTTGTTGTCAGGATTGAATACGGCGGCGTGAAAAGCTTTAACAGCGCAATGGCAAATTTGCTCAGCGCGGTATAAACTTGCCATTGCCGAACAAGCGGCGGTATGCTTAACTTTTTACAGCGGAAAAGTACAGCGCCTGCCGTTTGTCATTTTATGAACGGAGGCTTAATACCGGTGAAAAAATACGCCGATTTCAACGGGCAGCCTCATCGGGTTCTAAAGACCTGGCAGGCTGCCCTTTATATTCGCCTCTCCAAAGAGGATATGGACAAAAACAAAACCGAAAGCGCTTCGATTGCCAACCAGCGTGAAATTTTAAAGGAGTATCTGAAGCTGCATCCCGACATCACGCACGCCGAAACCTATGTTGACGACGGTTATTCCGGCACAGATTTTGACCGTCCGGGATGGGCAAGGCTTATGCGGGACGTCAACCTGCGCAAAATCAACTGCGTGATTGTAAAGGATCTTGCGCGGCTCGGCAGAAACTACACCGTCAGCGGCGATTTAATCGACAATCAGTTCGCGCGTCTGGGGGTTCGCTTCATTGCTCTGAACAACGGTATCGACACCGCGGGAGACGGCATGAACGCCGCGACGCGCTGCATTTCAATCGGCGTGACAAATGTAATTAACGAAAGCTACGCCGCTTCAACATCGGTCAATATCCGCGGAACCCTGAATAACCACCGCAAGCAGGGAAAGTTTATAGGCGCGTTTGCCTCGTACGGATATATGAAAGACCCGGACGATTATCATAAGCTTGTGACAGATAAAGACTGCGCGCCTGTTGTGCGCATGATTTACCGTGATTTTATCGGAGGAAGCAGCATTGCCGGCATTGTGAAAAAGCTCAACGGAATGGGAATTCCGAACCCTACCTTGTATAAGCGGCAAAAGGGTTTGAATTATAACAGCCGCGCCGACAACGACGGGCTGTGGAGCGACCGTACCGTGCGCAGGATTCTTCAAAATCAAATGTATATCGGAAATATGGTTCAGGGAGTGAACCGAACGGTCAATTACAAGGTTCACGAGTGCCGCTCTGTCCCCAGGGAAGAGTGGATTGTTGTTGAGAATACCCACGAGCCGATTATCGACAGGGAAACCTTCGACAAGGCGCAGTCGCTTTTTAAGCGTAATATCCATAGCTGCAAGGCAGACGGAAAGATGGACTTGTTCGCAGGCTTTGTGTTCTGCGCCGACTGCGGAAAAGCAATGCACAAAAAGGTAAATACCCACACATACGGCGTGTACCGCTACTATAAGTGTTCTACCAAGCAGAAAAAAAGCCCCGGCGCCTGCACCAACCACACAATCAGAATCGACAGGCTTGAACAGGCGGTTCTTGCGTATATTCGGACGATGATTGACGTTGCGCTTGATTATGACGCGGTAGCGGAGCAGGTGAAGCAAAACAGCCGCGGCAAAGAAAACGACTATATAAAGCGAACCTTGGCTGTACAGAAGAAGGAACGCGAGAAATGTCTTAAAGCCTCGGCGGAGCTGTATCCTGACTGGAAAAGCGGAGTTGTTACGCAGGAGGAATACCGGCGAATCAGGGTAAATCTGAATGAAAAGCTCAAAAAGCTTGACGCTGCGATTGACAATTTAGAGGCAACACAGTCTCAGCTAAACGGTGAGAGCGAAACGCTCAACAGCTTTGCCGAGCATTTTATGAAACACCGCAATATAAGCGAGCTTTCCCGACCGGTGCTTGTTGAGCTAATTGACAAAATCCTCATTCACGAGGGCGGCGTAATTACCATCAAGGTGAAGTTCGCCGACGCCTTTGAGGCTCTGCTCAACTATATGGATAAGCAAGAGGAGACCGCTTAATTTATTTGCGGTATTTATTACCGAGTAACAGTATAAACAGATAACAACAGCTTCCGCGCAGAGCTTGCGGAAGCTGTTTCAT
>DOUO01000108.1 GCA_003520555.1 Oscillospiraceae bacterium | reverse complement strand
TTTTGTCAACACCTTTTTTGAAAAATATTTCATTTTTTTCAAGAATGTCCAATTTATGCATTTTATATCTATTATAATACTCATATTTTATACAGTTTGACATTTTTACTTTTATGTACATTCTTTAACCGGTATTTTACATATATAATTTATATATCCGCCTATGTATATTTATAAAATATAATATAACCCGAAAAGTCAGATTTTATGCGGACGCAAGAGATAACTGCGCATCTTTTTGCCGCGTTTTGCTGGACAATAATTGCACCGTATATTATAATATCCGTATAAATTTCAGGAGGCGATTATATGACGCTCGGTCAAAGGATTAAAAATCACAGAAAAGAACATGGTCTGTCACAGGAAAAGCTTGCCGCTATGATGTATGTAACCCGTCAAAGCGTAAGCCAGTGGGAAACCGATAAAACAATGCCTTCGGTTGATTTATTAATGCGGCTGAGTGAGATTTTCGGAGTTACCGTTGACAATTTACTCGGAAAAGACGAGCCCGCGGTCGAGTGTAAGCCGATTGCTTCTTCACGTATTATTACAGACAAAAAACGACTTAAGCAGTGCCGCAGACACTTTTTCCTTTCTTCGACTGTAATTATTGTAAGCTCGGTTATTTCACTGTTCGTTTATATAATTCTTAATACTTCCATATTTCCTAAGGCGTTTGAAGGAATAAGATACAAATTTGATACGCTTACTTTTAAAATCATCTTCGCCGCAGCCTTAGCGCTCCTTGCGGCTGCCATAGTCTTTACGGTATACAGCATGATAATTTACAAATCTGACTTGCGGTACTTTTCAATTTTCACCGAGATTCCCGTCGTCAGATTTTTTGATGACGGTTTTACGCTCAATGATAATTCAGATTCGCCGATTTGTTTTAACTACACAAATTTGAAGCGCGTGTTTGAAACAGACAACTATATTATTCTTTTTACCGACGGTAAACGCAGAATATATATAGACAAAAATGAAATAGACGGCGACGCCGATAGGCTTCATCAAGTATTGCGCGGCTGCACAAAATACCGCCGCAAGCTAATATGCTTCCGCGGAAAAAAACAAATAAGCGAAAAGGCAGCTGTTTTTATATGCTGCGCCGCAAACTCTTTGTTAGTTTTTTCTGTTTTTTCGATTGAGTACGCCGTTTTACTGAAAGCCAGAATAATGACGGACGCCGAACTCCCCTTTGCGGCAAGATGGGTTATGGTTTTGCTTCCGTACTTTATCTGCGGATTATCGCTCGTTGCCGGAGTAATTCTTATTATACGCAGAATAAAAGCGGTAAGACTTATAATCGCCGGAACGGTTACGATTTGCTTTCTGCTGTTATTCACAATTGTACGAATGCCGTTTTATACATTTCAGCAGCACCGCGTTATGCCGGATGAATTCAAAAGCTATATGGAAAGTCACGGATTTGATGTTAAGCTGACAAATGAAGGCAGAACCGAGCTTTTTCTGATGGACAGCATGACAGCAACGTCAAAGGAGCGCGGATACGAAATTGTATACTATAATTTTCTTGACCTCAGCGACCAGGACGGACATGTATACGCTGCCGAGCTTTACAATAAATGTGTTACCGAAACAAAGATGTTTGCGCGCTACATTAAAAATTCAAACTATCTCAACCTTATGTTTAACTCCTACTTCACCGCCGAAACAGAAGATAAATACTGCTATGTTTCGCTTAATAAGTACAGTATCATCTATATTATGACCGATATTGAAAACAAGGATGACATTTCAGAGATCCTGCACGATTACAAAATGCCTCTGCCGTACTGATTTTTCAGAAAAGAACCGTAAAACTCTTGACAAGCGGCGGCAGTGAATATATAATAGTATATACAATTTAAATCCCCTTTAAAGACTGTGACGGGAACAAGATATAAGCTTTGCGGCAAAGAGAGCCGTTGGTTGGTGTAAAACGGCGCGGAGGCTTGTATGTATAGCTCATCCCCGAGTTGTCCGCGCGAAGCTTTGAGCGCGGAACGCTGGACAGCGTTATTTGTCAGGACTTTGTTGGAAGTCTGTAAGGGCTGTGCGGTGACGTACAGCTGAATTTGGGTGGTACCACGATTATTTCGTCCCTTAACGCAATCACACGGTTGCTTTAGGGGACTTTATTTGTGACTATTATCTCTAAGGAGGAAAGGTTAAGATGAAACCGTCTTATCAAAAGTACATTCCGTTCAAGCAAATTGACATTCCCGACAGGACATGGCCAAACAAAACAATTTCAAAAGCTCCGATATGGTGCAGCGTTGACCTTCGCGACGGCAACCAGGCTTTGGTTGACCCGATGAATTTGCAGGAAAAGCTTGAGTTTTTCCACGCGCTGTGCGACATGGGCTTTAAGGAAATAGAAATCGGTTTTCCGAGCGCTTCGGAAACAGAATACGAAATCTGCCGCGAGCTTATTGAAAACAACCACATCCCCGACGACGTTACAATTCAGGTTTTGGTTCAGGCGCGCGAGCATTTAATCAGAAAGACCTTTGAGGCTATCAAGGGAGCGAAGAATGTTATCGTTCACTTTTACAATTCAACCTCAACACTTCAGCGCAAGGTCGTTTTTAAAACCGACATGCAGGGTGTTATCGACATTGCGGTTGAAGGCGCAAGGCTGATAAAAAAGCTCACCGACGAATATACCGGAGATACAAACATCCGCTTTGAATATTCTCCGGAAAGCTTCAGCGGTACCGAACCGGACAACGCCGTCGCGATATGTGACAGAGTTATGGAAGAGCTTGGCGCAACAAAGGAAAACCCGGTGATTCTCAACCTGCCCAACACCGTTGAAATGTGCACGCCGAACACCTTTGCCGACCAAATTGAATACTTTATCCGCCACATGAAAAATCCCGAAGCCGCTATTATAAGCGTCCATCCCCACAACGACCGCGGATGCGGCGTTGCCGCGGGTGAGTTGGCGGTAATGGCAGGCGCGCAGCGCGTTGAGGGTACGCTTTTCGGTAACGGCGAGCGCACCGGTAACATGGATATCGTCACAATGGGACTTAACATGTACACCCAGGGTGTGGATCCAATGCTTGATTTTTCAAATCTGCCAAAACTCCGCGACATTTACGAGCGCTGCACAGGCATGAAAATTGATCCGCGTCAGCCTTATATCGGCGAGCTGGTGTTCACCGCGTTCTCGGGATCGCATCAGGACGCAATCAACAAGGGTTATCAATATATGAAGGACAGCGGCACAGAATATTGGGAAATTCCGTATCTGCCGATTGATCCTGCCGACGTCGGCAGAGAATACGAGCCGATTATCAGAATAAACTCACAGTCCGGCAAGGGCGGAGCGGCGTTTGTAATGAGCAACAACTTCGGCTACGATTTGCCCAAGCGCATGCACCCCGAATTCTCACGTTTGGTTCAGGCAAAGTGCGAGGAGCTGGAGCGCGAGCTTATTCCCAAAGAGCTGTTCGAGGTATTTGAAAGCAATTACCTTAATCATCCCATGAAATACAAGCTCACCAGCCGCAAGATTTACGAGGAAAGTGAAAACGGAAAAGATTACGTCCACTTCAAGGGCAAAATGCTTATTGACGGCACAAACGAGGTCAGGCTCCGCGGCACAGGCAACGGCCCGATTGACGCTTTCTTTAACGCAATAAAAAAAGTCGGACTCGATAAATACCAGTTTGTTAACTACAGTCAACATGCCATTTCCGAGGGTTCGGACGCAAAGGCGGTATCTTACATTGAGCTCAGGAGGCCTGACGGCAAAACCATTTTCGGAATCGGTGTTGACTCAAATGTAAACATCGCGTCCGTGCTCGGCGTGCTTAACGCAATAAACCGAACCGAAGCAAAGGCATAAACAAATTAACAGATACACAGTTTAAAACGGTTGTACCGGATTTCCGGCACAACCGTTTTTTCATTGCTCAGACAATGATTATTTCATGCTGTTCTCATAAGACTCAATCATCTTTTTAGACGTTTGTCCTGTACGGCTAACATTTTTCAAGAGTGTTTTAATGATTTTGTCGCCTGCGTTCAGCTCGATTTCAAGCCGCAT
>DOUO01000067.1 GCA_003520555.1 Oscillospiraceae bacterium | reverse complement strand
CCCTGGCTGCCGTAGCCGATGATAGCGATTGTCTTGCCATCAAGCAAAGCAAGGTTACAATCGGACTGATAATAAATCGGCGCCTTCATGTTTTCTTTGTAATCTTTCATGATAAATTCCTCCTTGCCGCAAAGCGGCATTAATTATTTATTTAAATTTTCGCAAAGCGTTTTTAAACCGAAACAGCGGAGTTTCCGCGGTCAATCGCGATTGTGCCCGTGCGCACGATTTCACGGATTCCGTAAGGCTTGAGCATATCTATAAGCGTTTTTATTCTGCTTGAGGTTTCGCAATACTCAACGGTAACGCAGCTTGGAGCGGCGTCAACAATTTTAGCCTGCATTATTTCGGCGGTCTTGATGATTTCCGCGCGCTTTGAGGCGGCGCAGTGAACCTTTATTAAAATCAGCTCGCGGCTGATAAATTCACCTTCGTTAAGGCGTTTTACCTTGATGACGGGAATCACCTTGTTGAGCTGCTTTTCAAGCTGCTCAACAACATATTCGTCGCCGTTGGCGACAATTGTAATGCGCGAAACATTCGGGTCGGCGGTTACGCCGACTGCAAGCGAGTCTATATTAAAGCCGCGGCGTGAAAAAAGTCCCGAAATTTTTGAGAGTACGCCGGCATGGTTTTCAACAAGAATTGATAATGTATACTGCATAAGCTCACCTCATTAAATTGACGGAGTGTCGGGGTAAACGTTGCAGACAAGTATAAACGGCTTGTCCGATTTTACCATGCTCTTAATAATCTCCTCGGCTTCCTCGTTTGAGTTTGCTTCGGCGTGGTCTATGCCGTACGCCTCGGCAATCTTCAAAAAGTCGGGGTCGCCCTGCAAAACCGTCGCGCTGTGGCGCTTGTTGTAATAATTGTCCTGAAGCTCCCTGACCATGCCGAGACGGTGGTTGCGCATGATGATGATTTTAATCGCAAGCCCGTTGCCGGCAATTGTGGCAAGCTCGTTCATGCTCATTTGGAAGCTTCCGTCGCCGCAAACAACCACAACGTCGCGGTTGGGACGGGCAAACTTTGCGCCGACCGCCGCGGGTATTGAGTAACCCATTGTGCCCATACCGCCCGTAGTCAGAAATCTGCCTTCACGGATGCGGAAGTTGTTTGCGCACCAAATTTGGTTTTGTCCGACGTCGGCAACCAAAATTGCCTTTGAACGCAGCATTGAGCTTAGATGGCTTACCAGGGTTCTCGGTTCAACAAAGCCCTCAAACACCGGAGGCACGCGGAAAAGCTCCTTCTTCCAGGTTTTTACGGTGTCCTGCCAAAGCTTGGGCACCTGATAATCGCCGATTTCTTCAATCAGCATATTCATAACGTTCTTCATATCGCCTACAATCGGGATTTCGGTCTTTACGTTTTTACCGATTTCCGCGGGGTCGATGTCGATATGAATAACGGTGTTGTTTTCGCTCATCTGATGAGGAGAGGCTACGGCGCGGTCACCCAGTCTTGCTCCGCAAACGATAACCAAATCCGCTTCATAAAGCGCGCGGTTCGCGACGCGTTTGCCGTGCGTGCCGAGCATTCCCAAATACATCTCGTGTTCGCTTGGCATTACGCCTATACCCATCATTGTAGAAATCACGGGAATTTTTGTGCTGTCGGCAAACTTCTGAAATTTAGGCTTTACACCCGAAAGCAGAACGCCGCCGCCGGAAACAATAAGCGGTCTTTTACTGTTTTTAATAGCCTCAACCGCTCTTTTGACCTGAATTGCGTGTCCCTTGGTGTTTGGCTTGTATCCCGGAATATTCACCTTGTCGGGATAAACAAATTCCTCAATTTCATTCTCCTGGATATCCATGGGAATGTCAATTAAAACCGGACCTTTTCTGCCGGTTGAGGCGATATGAAACGCCTCCTTGAAAACTCGGGGCAAGTCCTCGGTTCTCTTTACGATGTAGCTGTGCTTAACAAAAGGCTCGCAGGCGCCGGTAATGTCGGCTTCCTGAAAAACGTCCCTACCGAGCAGGTCGCTTCGAACCTGACCTGTGATCGCAACCATCGGGATTGAGTCCGTATAGGCTGTGGCAATACCTGTGATGAGGTTTGTAGCGCCCGGACCGGAGGTTGCGACGCAAACGCCGGGTTTGCCGCTGCAGCGCGCGTAGCCGCTTGCCGCGTGAGCCGCGTTTTGCTCCTGTCTTACCAAAACATGCTTGATATCGGAGTCATATATTTTGTCATAGAAAGGGCAAATTGTCGCGCCCGGATAACCAAAGACGACCTTAATGCCCTCGGCTTCCAAACATTTTACCATGATTTCAGCTCCGCTAATCATGAGTTTGTCCCTCCTTGTCGTAAAAATAATGCCGACAGGCAAACAATTACCTGTTTTACGCTTAAATTATATTATACTACATTAATTTAAAGTTGTAAAGAATTATTTACTAAATACTGCTTTTTGGGTCAACAAACACGGTTTTGTTATTGACGTAAATTACCATTCCCGGTTTTGCGCCGTTTGGCTTGCTGACGTATTTTACAAGGGAATAATCCACCGGAACGTTGGTGCTTTCACGCGCCTTGCTGTGATAAGCCGCCAGCCGCGCCGCTTCAAGCACGGCGGTGTCGCTGACCGTTTTGCCCTCTGCGGATATAATTACATGCGAGCCGTGAATGTCCTTGGTGTGCAGCCAAACGTCGGTTTTTGCCGCGGTTTTTAGCGTCAGCCTGTCGTTTTGGATGTTGTTTCTGCCGACAAAAATCTTAAAGCCGTCGCTTGAAACATACTCCATAGGCGCAAGCTTTTGCTGCTTTTGCTGTTTGCCCTTGGGCTTCCTGAGATATCCCTGGCCGCAAAGCTCCTCGCGGATTTGCGAAAGCTCTTTTTCCGATTCCGCTCTGCCGACGGTATCGAGCACGGACTCAAGATACTCAAGCTCTGCCCTGCCCTTTTCAATTTGTTCGGCAAGCATGATTTCGGCGTTTTTCGCCTTTTGATAATCCTTGTAATATTTCTGGGCGTTTGCAGCGGGAGATATTGCCGGATTAAGCTTTATTGTAAGCGTTTTGCCGTCGGGGTCGTAGAAGTTTTCAACCTCAATCTCACTTGCTCCCCTTTTAACGCGGTACAGGTTTGCCTGAAGCAGGTCGCCCCTTATTCTCAGCTGTTCTCTGTCGGCGCATTTACCAAGCTCCATTTGCTGCTTTTGCAGCTTACGGGCTGTTCTGTCACAAAGCGTTGTGAGCAGCTTATTCAGCGAATGGGTTTTCACCCTCATGCGCTCCTTGCGGTCGCGCTCCTCATAAAAGCCGTCGATCGCGCGGTTGAAGCTTTCGCTTTGCTCAACCTTCATAAATCCGCCGTACTGCTCTATCTTGAAGAACGCCGTATCCATCGGTCTGCCGTCCTCCTTATACACCGTGTACGGTGTTCCCGAGCAGGTTTCGGTTATCCGTTTAAGGCGTTCAAGCTCAGCCGTAAGACGTTCGTAAAGCGCGCCTTCAAGCCTGTTTGAAGCGCCCTCGCGCACCCTGAACTCAATTTCACGGCAAACAAGCGGCGACACACCCTGAACAGTGGTTAAAACCGCCTTTCCAAGCGGCATTTCGGCAGGCAGTCCGATGATTTTTTCCGCTATTTCCCCGGGAGTCGCCTCAAGCACATTATATTTTTCCTGAGCCTGCGGCAATTCGTATTTTATGTTGGGAAGCACAAATCTTTGGCTGTTGCTTGTTAAATCAATCCTTTTCAGCGCGTCAACAATGATTTCCGTGTCGCGGTTTACGACAATAATATTGCTGTACATGCCCATTATTTCACAGACCACGCTTAACCTGACGGCGTCGCCGAGCTCGTTTACACATTCAAAGTCAAGCGATAAAATTCTGTCGCAGCCCTCCTGACGGATTCCGGTAAGCTTTCCGCCTCCCAGACGTTTTCTTAAAAGCATACAGAACATCGGAGGCTGAACCGGATTTTCGGGCGTTTTCTCAATAAAATTCACGCGCGCGGAATTAGCCCTGGCGGAAAGCAGAAGCTTTTTGCTTCCGCCAAAGGTTCTCAGCGCGATTACAAGCTCGTCGCGGTTGGGCTGATAGATTTGATTAACCCTTGCGCCGAGCGCTTCGTTTTCAATTTCCCTGGCTATATGCCGTAAAAAAATTCCATCCATATTTTTTAATTCGCATTTTTCGTTTCG
>DOUO01000124.1:6634-7162 GCA_003520555.1 Oscillospiraceae bacterium | reverse complement strand
GGAAGCGATAACGTGGTCAAGACCGCCGAAGCCGATATCGTAAGCCCAGCCGTCGCCGCCGAAAATCCACATTGACTTCTTGGCAAGCTCGTCCTTGTCAACAAGTGTTTTCTTTGCAAGCTCGCCAACCTTAGCGTCGTCAACAGCCTTTTCAAGCTCTGCGATAAGTGCGTCGGTTGCGGGACGTGAGGATGTGGAGTCTGTGATTGTATCAAGATAGCCTTCGCAAGCTGCCTTGAGGTCAGCGTTGTCGGTAGCGTCCTTGATTTCGGTTACATAACCTGCAAGTCTGCTGCGGATTGCGTTCTGACCGAGAGCCATACCGAAGCCGAACTCAGCGTTGTCCTCAAACAGTGAGTTCTGCCAAGCGGGACCGTAGCCCTTCTTGTTGGTTGTGTAAGGAGTAGCAGGAGCGGAAGCACCCCAGATTGAAGAACAGCCTGTTGCGTTTGCGATGAACATTCTGTCGCCGAAGAGCTGAGTAACCAGCTTAGCGTAAGGAGTTTCGCCGCAGCCTGCGCATGCGCC
>DOUO01000124.1:5428-6584 GCA_003520555.1 Oscillospiraceae bacterium | reverse complement strand
AGCCTGCGCATGCGCCGGAGAACTCGAGGAGGGGCTGCTTGAACTGGCTGCCCTTAACTGTTGTGAACTTAAACTTGTCCGCAACCTCGGGTTTTTCGTCAAGTGTAAGGCCGTAATCAAATACTGCCTGCATGGGTCTTTGAGTGTCGATAGGCTTCATAACGAGAGCCTTCTCGCCCTTCTTGCCCGGGCATACCTGAGCGCAAGCGCCGCAGCCTGTGCAGTCGAGGGTTGATACGGTCATAGCGAACTTGAGTTCCTTGAGACCGATCATGGGAATACCTACGGTGCCTTCGGGAGCAGCCTCAAGCTCGGCGTCTGTCATGGGAACAGGACGGATTACAGCGTGAGGACATACAATTGCGCAGCGGTTACACTGGATACAATTCTGTGACTGCCATTCGGGAACGTCAACCGCGATACCTCTCTTTTCAAACGCGGAAGAACCGTTGGGGCATGTGCCGTCGATGTGATCCTTGAACGCGGAAACGGGAAGCTTGTTGCCCTTGTAGGAGTTAACGGGCTTCAGGATGCCGTTTACATACTCAACAAGAGCGCCTTCGCCGTCAACCTTGTCAGCGACAGCGTCGTCAGCGGCATTTGCCCAGTCAGCGGGGATTTCAACCTTCTTGAGGTCTTCCATACCGCGGTCGATAGCGGCATAGTTCATGTCAACAATTGCCTGTCCCTTCTTCATATAGGACTTCTTGGCAGCGTCCTTCATGAACTGCTTTGCTTCCTCTGCGGGGATAATGTCCGCGATTTTGAAGAACGCTGACTGCAGTACGGTGTTTACACGGCCGCCGAGACCGATTTCCTTACCGATTTTGATAGCGTCGATTGTATAGAAGTTAATTTTTCTTTCAGCGAGGATTCTCTTCATCTTACCGGGGAGACGCTTTGAAAGCTCGTCAACATCCCACGCGCAGTTAAGCAGGAATGAACCGCCTTCCTTGAGGTCCTCTACGATTTCGTACTTGTCAACATATGAAGGATTGTGACAAGCAACGAAGTCTGCCTTTGAAATGTAATATGTTGATTTAATGGGCTGTTTACCGAAACGAAGGTGGGAAACGGTAAGTCCGCCTGACTTCTTGGAGTCGTAAGCGAAGTAGCCCTGAGCGTACATGTCGGTGTGGTCGCCGATGATCTTGAT
>DOUO01000124.1:4590-5372 GCA_003520555.1 Oscillospiraceae bacterium | reverse complement strand
GAGTTCTTGTTTGCGCCTACGGTACCGTCCGCGCCGAGTCCCCAGAACTTACAGCTGTGAGTGCCGGCAGGTGTTGTGTCGGGATTCTCAACAACGGGGAGTGAAAGGTTTGTAACGTCATCTACGATGCCGATTGTAAACTTCTTCTTGGGCGCGTCGGATTCGGCGTTTCTGTATACAGCGA
Source organism: Oscillospiraceae bacterium (assembly GCA_003520555.1). Classification (GTDB taxonomy): domain Bacteria; phylum Bacillota; class Clostridia; order Oscillospirales; family Acutalibacteraceae; genus Ruminococcoides. The sequence goes on along the minus strand of DOUO01000124.1, from coordinate 5,188 downwards.
TGATGTCGCCGGGTGTTGTATCCTTGGAACCGAGGCCGTATCTGCCTGCGTAAACCTTAACGCCCGCGAATTTGCTGTCGTTAAGAGCGGCAAGAACGTCAAGGAACAGAGGCTCGCCGATTGAACCGGGTTCCTTTGTTCTGTCAAGAACGGAAACGGTCTTAACAGTGTCGGGAAGCTGGCTTGTCATGTATTCGCCTACGAACGGACGATAAAGTCTTACCTTTAACAGGCCGACCTTTTCGCCTGCGGCGTTGAGGTAATCAACAACTTCCTCGGCGCAGTCGCAAACAGAACCCATGGCTACGATAACGTGCTCGGCGTCAGCCGCGCCGTAGTAGTTGAAGGGCTTGTAATCTGTGCCGATTTTCTCGTTAACCTTGTTCATGTATTCTACTACAACTTCGGGAACAGCGTCATAGTAGGGGTTGCAGGCTTCTCTTGCCTGGAAGAAGATATCGTCGTTCTGAGCGGTACCTCTTGTTACGGGGTGCTCGGGGTTAAGTGAGCGGCGGCGGAATTCCTCAACCGCGTCCCAGTCAAGCATGTCGCCGAGGTCTGCGTAATCCCACTCCTCAATCTTCTGAACTTCGTGAGA
>DOUO01000124.1:4310-4518 GCA_003520555.1 Oscillospiraceae bacterium | reverse complement strand
GTTCTGAAACCGTCAAAGAAGTGAAGGAAGGGAACTCTGCCCTTGATGGCTGTAAGGTGTGCTACAGCAGCAAGGTCCATACACTCCTGAGGGTTATTTGAGCAGAGCATTGCGTAACCTGTCTGACGGCAGGCATATACGTCCGAATGGTCGCCGAAGATTGAAAGAGCGTGGCTTGTGAGCGCACGAGCCGAAACGTGAATTACGC
>DOUO01000124.1:0-4204 GCA_003520555.1 Oscillospiraceae bacterium | reverse complement strand
AGCAAGCCCTGAGAAGCGGTGTAAGTAGTAGTAAGCGCGCCTGCCGCAAGTGAGCCGTGAACAGCACCGGAAGCGCCGCCCTCGGACTGCATTTCAGTTACCTGAACTTCTCTTCCGAAAAGGTTTTTCTGACCTGACGCCGAGAATTTGTCGGTAAGGTCAGCCATAACGGAAGAAGGTGTGATAGGATAGATGGCGGCAACGTCTGTGAACGCGTAGGAAACGTGAGCAACAGCGCTGTTACCATCCATGGTTTTCATTTTTCTTGCCATTGGAATTCGTCCTCCTTTTATTGTAGCGGCTCAGGGAAACTAAAGCCGCCTGTGTAATTTAATACACAATTTGTTACTCTAAATTGTAACACTTTTTGCAACTTTTGTAAAGAGTTTTTTTTAATTCACCCGGTTATTATTGGTTATTTTGACAAATAAGAAATAACCGGACGGAAAACCTCTTTTTTCAAAGAGCATTCCGCCCGGCATATTATTTCACATTATTTTTTGTTACGGGATTAACCGTTGTAATTACTCCAGCTTTCACCGATTAAGATTTTTCCGTAGCCTTCAATTTTGGTGTCGCCTGTCTGATTGCCGTTGCCGCCGCTGCCGTTGTTGAAGATTACCCATGTCGCGCCGGAGGGTACTTCCGCGCGGTACACGCCGTCGCCGACGCTTTCCGTGTTTGTGCCCGGCCATGCCATCATCTGGAGATTGTCATCGGACCAGAAGTAAACCATTACATTCTGCCATGACGGGGTATTCTTGAAGTAAACATAATTCTTTGCGGGCGCCTGGGTTACAGGCTGAGTGGGCTCAACGTACTGGGTTACGGGCTGAGTAGGTTCAACGTAAGAGCCTGAATTGTACTCGACGGTTTCGCCGCAGTGCGACTTGCCCGAGGAAATAGCCGCCAGGAAGTACTGGATTGAGGTTGCGTCCTTGATGTTAACGACTTCATCCATATTTACATTAGCGGCAAACAGCGCTGCGCCGGTAAGCTTTTTCATTGACACAAGGAAATGCTGAATCAAAGTAGCGTCCTTGATGCTGATTACGCCGTCAAGGTTTGTGTCGCCGATAAGCACCTTTTCACCGTCCGAGCCGTCGATCGGAACAGTGGGCTGTGTAACGGGTGTTGTTACAACCTCGGCGTCGGAGTAAGCGCTCCAGCTTCCGTTGTTGTAAATGTAGTTATTGCCGGGGATGTCAAGGTCGCCGGTTTTTGTCTGCTCGTTACCGTTGCTGAAGATACAGCAGTTATACTTGCTTTCAAAGGTGTATTTATATACGTTGCCCTTGTATCTTTCCATGGGAACGCCGGGCCAGCTTACTCCGCCGGCGGATTCACCCTTTTTCCAGAAATAAATCGTCGGAGTTGAGAAGCTGCTTGACGAGTTGTCAAAGTACACCGTTGTTGACTTTGACGGGTCGGGCTGTGTGGCGGGCTGTCCCTGCTGACCGTTGTAAGGCTCCCACTTATTGCCGCCGAGGAGAATTTTGTTATCCTCGCCGATGGGAAGTCCCTTTTCCATTTCACCGGGATATCTTGAAGAACCGCCGCTGAAAATAACGTTGCCGTTTGTGAGGTTATCGGGAACTTCAATTACATACAGCCCTACTGACCTGTCGTAGGTCATTGCCGCACCCGGCCACGCGGCGTTTTCTTTAACCGAACCGCCGGATTCGTCGTAGATATACGCGTTAATTGTTGAACCCCAGTTGTAAGCGCTGTTATCGAAGTAAACTAAGGTTTTTTTGTTGGGGTCTTTTTTCTTAAAGCTGAAGCTCTTTTTAAGAGTTTCCGTGCTGTTGGTCGCGGTCATTTCAACTTCAAACACCGTGTCAACGTCAATGCCCTGACCGATTTCAAAGGTCTGACCGTTAACTACACGGAAGGCAGTGCCGCCGTTTACGCTGACCATAGCGTAATCAGCGCCGCGCAGCGATACGCTTACGGTTTCATTGTTATAGAATCCGTATTCGCCCTTGATGTTCATGCTGATTGTGGACTGGGGACCTTCAATGAGAATTGTGCCCTGCGCGCCCGAGTTAAACTTAACCTTGCCGTTTGAAACAACCGCGGTTGTTCCGTCATAGGCGTTTTTAACGGTTGTGCCGTTGCCCCACATTGAGGAAACGTTAACCTCTACGCTTGCGTTCTTGTTCGCTCCGATTACGGCAATAATTCCGTCAGAGGTAACTCCGTCGTCGTAGCTTCTGGAGAACGCGTAGCCGGAGGTCGCCGAAACGTTCGCGTGGCGGCCTGCGCCGACGGCAACGTGGTTTCTGCGGAAGGTACCTACCTTTTGCCAGTGCGTAAGCAGCGCGGTGTTCATGCTGTTCCAGTTCATGTCGCTTCTGAGCGAGTGACCGGAACCGCCGTCGCCGTCAAAATTCATCTTTACATAATCTCTGCCCGATTCGTCGCCGTAGTAGGGCTGGATTGCGCCGGGCATAAGCTGGAACGCCGAGCCCTGCCAGAACATATCGGTTTTGCCCTTAGCGAGGTTGGAGTCGTGAGATGAGATGTATGTGAGCGCGTTAAAGTTTTCGTCGTTATTGATTTGCGAAGCGTAGGACTGATAAGTTCCGCCTATGCCTCCCACGCCGGGAACACCCACGCCCGAGAAGCTGAAGTTAATCATTGAGTCAAAGCCGTTGTTATAATAATCGCTCTTGCCGAGGCCGTGACCCCATGCTTCACCTGTCATCCAGAAATCTTCGTCCCAGTTCGCGCCGATTGCGGTGGGGTTGTTCTGACGCCATTTTTTGAGAGCCGCCGAACACTTTGTTTTAAGCTTCTTCCACGAAGCCATTTCAACGTGCTTTGCAGTGTCGCAGCGGAAGCCGTCAACGCCGTAGGTTTCAACCCAGTCCGCAAGCCATGATGAAATGTAGTCGGAAACGGTGTTGGAGCTGCCGAACTTGCTCATCTTGGTGTTGTATGTACCCTCTTTTTTCCATTTTTCCTGAAGGAAGGTAGGAACAGATACCCTGTTTGTTGATTCCGTGCGGAAGTCGGGCAGACCCGCAAGACAGCTTGTGAGGTCTCCGCCGCCGTCGTTTGAGTAACCGGGGAGTCCGCTTCTTACCCAGCTTGAGCCCCACCATCTGCCCCAGGTTGAGGGTGAGTTGTCGTAGTCAATATAGTCGTGGAGCGAGTTGACGCCGTTAATCTTGTAGAGATATGATTCCGCCGCGGACTTGTTTTTGAATGAACCGAAGTTGAACTCAATCATATCCTTGATTGTGTTGTAGCCCGCGTGGTTCATAACTATATCCATTACAACACGAACGCCGTGCTTGTGGGCGGTGTCAACCAAGGTCTTGAATTCCTGCCTTGTACCGAAGTTAGCGTCGGTTTCGGTGTAGTCAAGAACATAGTAACCGTGGTATGAATAGTGAGAAAAATCAAAGCCGTCACCCGGAGTTACGTAGCCGTGAATTTGCTCGTACGGAGCGGAAATCCAAATCGCGTTTACGCCGAGTTTGTCAAAATAACCTTCTTCAAGCTTTTTTGTTACTCCGGCAAAGTCGCCGCCGTGGAAGGTACCGGGGTTGGTATTCCAGCCTGAAATAGGTCTTCCGCTTTGGTCAAGCGTTCTGCCGTAGCTGTGGTCGTTTGAGGTGTTTCCGTTGTAAAAACGGTCGGTCAGAAGAAAGTAGACGTTTGCGTTATCCCACGAAAAATCGTCCGGACTTTCCACTGTGCGCGCTCCTGCGGGCTGAGCCGCGACGCTTGCTGCCGCCGGCTGTGTATCTGTTGTAACGGCGTTTGCGGGCATCATCGCAAACATAGACAACAACATAGCCAAACAAAGCAGCACTGAAATTGTTTTCTTTTGCATTTTCAAAACTTCCTTTCCTAAAAGTGTGCCGGAGAGCTGTGCTCCTACTCCACTTTAATAATAACAAAAACAGATAAAATAATCAATAGGTATTTAAGTTTTATATTAATTTTGTTAAAACGGACAGAAACCTTTTTTGATTTCTGTCCGCGTTTTCGTCTATTCGCTGAAATTAATTCCGGAAGCCAAATTTTCAAGAGATTCTTCTTCAAAACTGCTTTTCGGCGCCGAAGGCACCGCGCCTGTCATTTCGTTGTACAGCGCGGTTTCCGCGAACGGTTCATATTCAGGGTCGTACACGCCGTTGTAACGTTTGGTTTTTTTCAGCTTTTTGACTGTATTTTTTACTGCTTTTGC
>DOUO01000173.1 GCA_003520555.1 Oscillospiraceae bacterium | reverse complement strand
GACAACGCAGTATTGCGGAAAATAGTCCGCAAAGATTGTCTACTTTTTATTAGGTATTAGTATCAGTCAAACGAAATGTCGCAAATATTGTCAAGGCTGATTTTTAAATCGTCGGTAAAAATCAGCTCGCGCCGCTCAAAATCAATTCTTTTCGCGAAATCCTTGACGGTCATGTAGCTTCCGCCTGCCTTTAGTGAATTCGGAATAAAAAACCGCACCGTCAAAAGCGGACGCGCGCCCAGGTTATCTTCAAGCCGTTTAAGCGCGGCGTTAATCCCGCGCTTTTCCTCCTCGCTCAGCTTAAGCGTTTTATTCGTGTCCCGCACGGCTTCAACAAGCGTTTCGTCATAGCCCGAAAGCGCCGCGAAAGGCGCAAACTGAGCCGCGCGGTCGCGCAGGCTCATGGGCGGATGCTTTTCGGACTTGCGATACGGCAAATTTATTATGTCGCTGTAATCTTCCGTCATGCTCGGTGACCTCCAATCTGCCTGTTGCGCTCAACGGCGGTCGCGCCTTTTTTAAGGTTCATGCCCTTAAGCACGGCGTTTTTGCCGTATCTTTTTTGCAGCTTCAAAACGGTTTCCTGAATTTCACGCTCTTTAATGTTTTCCTCGGCGTCGGCGTCGTTGTCAAAAAGGCTTAGTTGCACGCTGCGCGCGGCAATTTTGTCCTCGTATTCGGTGTTTGCCGCGACAACGTTAATCCGCCGCACAAACAGTTTAGGATTTACCGTTCGGTCAAAAATTTCAAGTATTCCGTTTACAATTTTTTTTGATGACGACGTGTGGCAGTTTAAATTCCGCGTGCCGTGGGCATGCTGAGGGACCTGCCTGCCGTAATAATCGTCCGTTACCTTGCCGCTGTAGTCTGAATTCAGGCTTTTTCTGTCATAGCTTACGGTAAGCACCACGCGGTCGGTCATCAGCCTTTTACGCACCAAATCAAGCGCAAGCGCTTCGGACATTTCGCGCGCGATCAGCCTTGCTTTTTGAAAATCGTAGGGGCTTGACAGCACCTGACCTATGCTCAGTGAAGTGTTTTCCGGGCGGTACGCCTTTATTTCATCAATGGTGCACGGCTCGAAGCCCCACGCGTGGTCAATCAGCAGCTCGGCATTTTTGCCGAATAATTTGTAAAATAAATCCTCGCATACAAGCGAACACCGCGCGATGTCGCCCATTGTGAAAATTCCGCACTGCGCGAGCCTGTTTGAAATTCCCCTGCCTACGCGCCAAAAATCCGTCAGAGGTTTGTGCGTCCATAAAAGCCTGCGGTAGCTCTGTTCGTCAAGCTCGGCAATGCGCACGCCGTCGATGTCCGCCTTGATGTGCTTTGCCACAATGTCCATCGCAACCTTGCAAAGATAAAGGTTTGTGCCTATGCCTGCCGTCGCGGTAATGCCCGTCTGCTTAAGCACGTCGCGAATCATCGTTTCCGCAAGCTCGCGCGCGGTCATTTTAAGCGTGCTTAAATAATGTGTGGCGTCAATAAAAACCTCGTCAACGGAATACACGTGTATGTCCTCGGGCGCAATGTATTTCAGATAAATGTTGTAAATATCCGCGCTGACCTTCATGTAACGCGCCATCTGCGGCTTTGCCACAATGTAGTCAACGCCTATATCGTTGTTTTGGCGTATAAAAAAGTCAAACTGCGAATAACCCGAAAGCTTGCCGCCGGGAGCTTTGGCGCGGCGTATCGCGTTTACTTCCTTTACGCGCTGAATAACCTCAAAAAGCCTTGCTCTGCCGGAAATTCCGTACTGCTTAAGCGACGGCGAAACCGCAAGACAAATTGTTTTTTCGGTGCGGCTCAGGTCCGCCACGACCAAATTTGTGTCAAGCGGATTAAGTCCGCGCTCCACACATTCAACAGACGCGTAAAACGATTTCAGGTCTATTGCAATGTACTGTCTTTGCATATTTTCACCGCCCTTAAATATCTGTTTATATTATAGCAACAAATGTTCGATTTTTCAAGGGGTATTTTGCAAAATAAACTGCATGTTGTTTTTTTGCCGTATTTGTGGTATAATCAATTAAATATAAGCAATAAAAAAACAACGGGTGATATTATGAAGGTTAATTCACTTTTCAATAAAGATAAAACCGTATTTTCGTTTGAGGTGTTTCCCCCTAAAAAGGAATCTCCAATCGAATCGGTTTACGGCAAACTCGAGGAAATCTGCGCCTTAAAACCGGACTTTGTAAGCGTTACCTACGGCGCGGGCGGTTCGGGCGGTCACAGCCGCACCTGCGAAATCGCTTCGCGCATAAAAAACGTTTACGGCGTTGAAAGCATGGCGCACCTTACCTGCGTAAACAGCACAAAACAGCTAATTGACTTTATGCTCGGCGATTTTCAGGCGCACGGAATTGAAAACATCCTCGCGCTTCGCGGCGACCGCGTGCCCGGCGTTAATCCCGAAAATGACTTCAAATACGCAAGCGACCTCACCGCGTACATTCGCTCAAGGGGCGACTTTGACGTGTGCGGCGCGTGCTACCCCGAGGTGCACGTCGAGGCAAAGGACGCTGTTGAGGACATTCTGAACCTGCGCAAAAAGGTTGACGCGGGCGCAAGCCACCTTATTACCCAGCTGTTCTTTGACAACAGCGTGTTTTACGACTTCCGTGACAGAGCAAGAATCGCCGGCGTTAACGTGCCTGTTGAAGCCGGAATTATGCCTGTTACCAACAAAAAGCAAATTGAGCGCATGGTGTACATGTGCGGCGCAAGCCTGCCGGCTAAGTTCTCAAAAACCATGCAGAAGTACGAGGACAAGCCCGAAGCCCTGCGCGACGCCGGAATTGCCTATGCCGTTGAACAGATTGTTGATTTAATTTCCAACGGCGTTGACGGAATTCACCTTTACACCATGAACAATCCGTACATAGCCAGGAAAATCTCCGAGGCGGTGTCAAGCCTTTTATGATAACGCTCGAAAACCTCAGCCGCGGCGAAGCGCTGCGTTACCTCGGCGGCGCTAACGCCGAACCCGACAAAAAAATGCTTTCGCTGCTTGACGAATGTGAGGAGCAGGTAATAAGACGCGCTTCGCCCAAATACCTTTACACGCCGCTTGATTTGCCGTGCAGTGAGCTTGAAGCCGGAAACGACATAAAAAACCACCTTTCGGGCTGCAAAAAGGCGGTGCTGATGTGCGCGACGCTGGGCGCGGACATAGACAAGCTTATCAGGGTGAACCAAATCACAAACCTTGCGCGCGCCGTGGTGCTTGACAGCTTCGCGAGCGTGGCGATTGAGCAGGTGTGCGACAAAGCGGAGCTTGAAATAGCGGAAAAATTTCCCGGTTACTACCTGACCTTCCGCTTCAGCCCCGGCTACGGCGATTACCCGATAAGCCTTCAAAAATACTTTTTAACAAAGCTTGACGCGCGGCGCAAAATCGGGCTGAGCGTCAACGAAAGCAGCATTTTAATACCGTCAAAATCGGTTACGGCGGTCATCGGGCTGTCTGAAAATCCGGTTGAACAAAAACGACGCGGCTGCGCGGTCTGCAATCTGCGCAAAACCTGCCGCTACAGAAAAAGGGGAGAGCATTGTGGATTTTAGAGAACTGTTAAAATCAAAGGAATTTGTTATTCTTGACGGCGCTATGGGCACAATGATTCAAAAAAGCGGCGCAAAATACGACCATTCTCCCGAAACCCTGAATATTACGCAGCCCGGGCTTATTCAGTCCTTTCACAGGGCTTACATCGAAGCGGGCGCGGACATAATTTACTCAAACACCTTCGGAGCTAATTCCTATAAGCTTGAAAACAGCGGTTATTCCGTTGAGGAAATCGTAGGCGCGGCGGTTGAAAACGCGCGCGCCGCCGCCACGGGTACAAACGCGTTGGTCGCGCTTGACATCGGCCCGGTGGGAATGTTGCTTGAACCCTCGGGCTCGCTTAAATTTGACGAGGCGTACAATTATTTTAAGGAGCAAATTACCGCCGGCAGCGGAGCTGATGTGATTGTCCTTGAAACCATGACCGACCTGTACGAGCTCAAGGCGGCGGTGCTCGCGGCAAAGGAAAACAGCACAAAGCCGATTATTGCCACAATGACCTTTGAAAAAAACGGACGCACCTTTACGGGCGTGTCTCCGGCGTGCGCGGCGGTTACGCTTACCGCGCTGGGCGTTGACGCCTTGGGCGTAAACTGTTCGCTGGGTCCCGACGAGCTTGAACCTATCGCGGCGCAAATGACGCGCTATACAAATCTGCCGCTTGTTGTAAAGGCAAACGCAGGCCTGCCCGACCCGAACAGCAACGAATACAGCATTACTCCCAAGGACTTTGCGCGCTGTCTTGAAAAGCTGCTGCCCTATGGCGTAAAAATCGCGGGCGGCTGCTGCGGAACCACGCCCGAATATATTTTTGAAATCAAAAAAATGCTTAACGGCAAAAGCTTTGTTCCCTGTCCCAAAACAGCGGACACAACCGTGTGCAGCGGGGTTTCGGCTGTCGAAATCAACGGTCCCAGAATCATAGGCGAGCGCATTAATCCAACCGGCAAAAAGCAGCTTCAAAAAGCTCTTGCCGAAAGAAACATTGACTTTATTCTCACTCAGGCGCTGCAGCAGGTCAGCGGCGGCGCCGAGATTCTTGATATAAACGTAGGTCATCCCGAAATTGACGAAAAGGAAATGATGACCGCGGTAATCAAGGCGGTTCAAAGCGTTTGCGACGTTCCGCTTCAAATTGACTCAACAAAGCCCGCCGTGCTTGAGCGGGGACTGCGTTATTATAACGGCAAGCCCATTGTAAACTCCGTCAACGGCGAAGAAAAAAGCCTTCGCGCGGTGCTTCCGCTTGTTAAAAAGTACGGCGCTTCGGTTGTGGGACTTACCCTTGACGAAAACGGAATTCCCAAAACCGCCGAGGGAAGGTTTAAAATTGCCGAACGCATTGTAAAGCGCGCTCAGGAGCTCGGAATTGACCGCGGCGACGTGTACATCGACTGCCTTACGCTCACGGTTTCCGCCGAACAGGACGCTTGCCGTCAAACCCTTGAGGCTTTGCACCGGGTAAAAACCGAGCTTGGCTGCAAAACCTGCCTGGGCGTGTCAAACATATCGTTCGGACTTCCGAACCGCGAGCTTGTGAACACGGCGTTTATCACAATGGCGCTTGAAGAAGGACTTGACCTGCCTATCATGAATCCGAACTCGGACGCAATGACGGGCGCGGTGCGCGCCTTCCGCGTGCTTAGCGGAATTGACAAAAATTCCTCGGAGTTTATTTCCGCTTACAACGGCGGCGTTCCCGTAAAAAAAGCGGAGCAAAGCACGGACATTGACATCTTCACCGCGGTTTGCCGCGGACTTAAAAGCGAGGGCGCGGCGGCAGCAGCAAAGCTGCTTAAAACCACCGACCCTATGGTTATTGTTAACGATATGCTCATACCCGCGCTTGACAAGGTGGGCGAGGACTTTGAAAAAAGCAAAATATTTTTGCCCCAGCTTATTCAAAGCGCGAACACCGCTCAGGAATGTTTTGAGGTCATCAAGGCTCACCTTTCAAAATCAGGCGGGGAAAACGTAAGCAAGGGCAAAATTATACTTGCGACCGTCAAGGGCGATATCCATGACATAGGCAAGAACATTGTAAAGGTTTTGCTTGATAACTACGGCTACACCGTTGTTGACCTCGGCAAGGATGTTGACCCTCAGCTCATCGTCAGCACCGCCGTGGAGCAAAACATTAAAATGATTGGTCTTTCGGCGCTTATGACCACCACGCTCAAAAGCATGGAGGACACAATCCGCCTTGTAAGAAGCACTAAGGAACTGCAAAATCCCGACGGCAGCAGCAAATGCGTTGTGTTTGTCGGAGGAGCGGTGCTCACGCCCGAATACGCTGAAAAAATCGGCGCGGATTATTACTGCAGGGACGCGAAGGAAAGCGTTGATACCGCCAAAAAGGTGCTTGGTTAGGAGATTACGCATGAAATTTATAAAAATGTTTATTTCGGCTGTGCTTGCCGCAATTTTCGCGGCTTCGGCGCTTGCCGGATGTTCGGATAATAAAACTGAAACAAAGGTGTCGTTTAACACAAATTACACCGCCCCCGAAGGCTATCGTAATACCGACGGCGTACACAGCAAAACAACCTTGCAGGGCAGCGGCAAAAACAGCCTGCTCACCCCATCAATAACCCTCTGCGGCAAAACCTACACCTTAGGCAAGTCAAAGGTTGACGATTTATTAAAAAACGGCTGGAAAAAATCCGAGGACAACTGGACTAAGTTTCCGTCCGAAAGGGTAATGGCAGTAAGCCCCGTAAACGTCATTGCCAAAAAGCTTGAAAACGGCGAGGGCAGCGACAAAAAAACCATCTACATAAGCTTTCGCAACGTAACCTCAAAGCCCGTGAAGGTAGGCGACTGCGCAATCTCAAGAATTGAGATTGAGGGTAGGCTCGACACCTTCCGGAACGGCGCCGGCATATGCATGTTTGACGGCAAGCTTAAGTTAAAAAGCTGCGATGACGTTTTAAGCTTCGAAAATCAGCTCAAAAATTACGTGTCAAAGGTAACCCGTACGGTTGACGGCTATTATTACACCACTTACAATAAATACAGCTTAAGCGTAAAGGACGGCTCAGCGAACATTTCGGTTACCACCGACAGCTCAACCGGCGGCATACGCAGTATTACCGCGTCCGTAACGCTGAGCAAAAACTTCGCTAAAAATTAAACGCGTTGTAATAATGCCTTTCCCTGTCATTCTGAGGAGTGAAACGACGAAGAATCTTTTGAAGCGTTTTAAGATTCTTCGGCTATTTGCTGCGCAAATTCGCTTACGCGACCGCTCAGAATGACAAAGTATGTTTAGAATTACAGTCTGTTATCTGAGAGGAAAATTCATTAAATAATAATACAAATTACCGGATTGGCTCCGCGCTCGAAAAGAGTGAGCGGAGTCATCTTTTTTGAATAAAATTTGAATATAATTGACAATTTATGCTTGAATTTGACTGACAATAGGCGTATACTGATATTGATACCGATTTTCATAAAATGCAGACTTTAAATGCAGACTTTCTGCTTTTTAACAGCGCCGCAGGCGCGTCAGGCATATTCTTTCTGTTAAAAAGCTGTCCGCTTTCTGACAGAGAATAGTATGAAAGGTAAATTTGCCGTTAATTCAATGACACAGGAGGTAAAATTATGGCAAACAGAATAATATTGAACATGGTTTCACACCATGGCAAGGGCGCTATCGGGGAAATTCCGGCAATTGCGCGGACAAAGGGCTTTAAGCACATCTTTGTATGCTCCGATCCCGACCTCATTAAGTTCGGCGTAACCGCCAAGGTTACGGATTTGCTCGACGAAGCAAAAATCCCCTACACCGTTTATTCGGGAATCAAACCTAACCCTACAATTGAAAACGTTAAGGAAGGCGTTGAAGCGTTCAAGGCGTGCGGCGCGGATTCAATTATTACAATCGGCGGCGGTTCCTCAATGGACACCGCAAAGGCTATCGGTGTAATAATTACCAATCCCGAATTTTCCGACGTTCGCTCTCTTGAGGGCGTTGCTCCCACAAAGAACCACGCCGTTCCCACAATTGCCGTTCCCACCACCGCCGGCACTGCCGCCGAGGTAACAATCAACTATGTTATCACCGACACCGAAAAGGAACGCAAGTTCGTTTGCGTTGACGAACACGACATCCCCGAGGTTGCGATTGTAGACCCCGACATGATGTCGTCAATGCCAAAGGGACTCACCGCCGCCACCGGCATGGACGCGCTTACCCACGCAATTGAGGGCTACACCACCAAGGCGGCATGGGAAATGACCGATATGTTCCACCT
>DOUO01000013.1 GCA_003520555.1 Oscillospiraceae bacterium | reverse complement strand
TTTTTCGCTGATATTATACATACATATAATCCATTCCGTACTGCTTTGCGGTGGGATCGTTGTAAACATCGGCTTCGCTTTCCTGAACAACCGCGGCGGTTGTGTCAATCATTTCCGGACCGCGCTTAGTCGAATCCTTTTTAAGCTCCGAAGTAACCTTTGCCGCGGCAAATCCTGCCGCCGCTGTAAGTAATAAAAGTTTTAACATGTTAATTTCCCCTTTCTTTGTTTTCCGTATACATAATAGCATACAGACTGTGACAAAACAGGGACAAAAAACAATTGACTATAAAACTTCAAAATGCTATAATTTTGACAGTAAATGATGTTTTTCGGAGGTATATTATGGTAAACGGAAAAAATATTCGGATTACGTATTTCAGCGGTTATATCCGCAATTACAAAAAGCTCTGTGAAGAGCTTGGAATTGACTTGTCCCTCAGCCGCGGCGACAGGGAGGAGCAAATTTTAATAAAGGCGTTTGAAAAATGGGGCATGGAAATGCAGAACCGCCTTTACGGCATGTTTGCCTTCGCGGTTTCCGACGGCGAAAAGCTTTACGTCGTAAGAGATCAGGTGGGACAAAAGCAGATGTTCTACTCCGTTTGCGGCGACAAGCTTCTTTATTCGGGCGACATAAACGAAATTGCCGCCGGACTTGACGACAAGCGTCTTAACAAGCGTATGCTTCAGCAGTATCTTTTCTACGGTTATCCTATCGGAAGCGAAACCTTTTACGAGGGCGTATACAAGCTTATGCCCGGCTGTTATATAGAATGGGACGGCAAAACCGCCGAAGTAAAGCGCTATTTCAAGCCGGTATTTGAACCCGACACCACCAAAACCGCCGACGAATGGGCGGCGGAAATTGAAAAGACGGTTGATGAAATCCTTGACGAGGAACGCGGCGACGACAAGGTGCCGTACAAGGAAAGCTTCCTTTCGGGCGGCGTGGACTCCTCATACCTGTTTGCCGCAAGCGACGCTGTTTGCGCAAACACAATCGGTTACGAGGAATCGGGCTTTGACGAATCCGCCCTCGCAAGGCTTACCGCCGAGGTTTTGGGCAAGGATTTCCGTGTAAAGATGATTTCGCCCGACGAATATTTCGGCAGAATTCCGACGGTTATCGACAAAATGGGACAGCCGCTGGGCGACGCCTCCGCCGTTGCGTTTTCAATAGGCTGTTCGGCGGTTAAGGAGCATGCCGACGTTGTGTATTCCGGCGAAGGTATTGACGAATTTTTCGGCGGCTACAACGCCCACAAGCGTCATCTTCCGCCTGAATGGACATACCTGACCTGCTCGCACATCATGAACAACGACGTTGTAAGGGAACTTATGCTTGATTACGACGAAAGCGTCAGGGCGGAGGAACCCGTCGCAGGGCTTTGGGCTTCGGTTCAGGGTCAGGACGAGCTTAACCAAAAGCTTACAATTGACATCTCGCTTTGGCTTGAGGGCGACATTTACCTCAACACCGACCGCACCTCAACCGCCTGCGGAATTGAGCTTCACACCCCGTTCAGCGATTTAAGACTGTTTAACGTGGCAAGCAAAATTCCTGCCGAATATAAATTTTTTGAGGATAATAACAAATACGCGTTTCGCAAGGCGGCGGCTTCAAAGCTTCCGGACGAGGTTGCCTTCCGCAAAAAGGTAGGCTTTGCCGTTCCGGTACGCAAATGGCTTGCGAACGCTCAGTATAACCGTCCTATTGCCGACAAGCTGTTCGGCGAAACCTCGCAAAAATTCTTTAATCAAAAGCAGGTTAAGGACATGTGGACTCGTTACCTTGCGGGCGAGGAAACGCTGTGGAACCGCGTGTACGCCGTTTACGCCTTTCTGCTTTGGTACGACCTTAAATTTTAATTAATGCCGGCTTGTCCGGCTTTTACGCGCGTTATTGCGTTTAGCTTTCGGAGATTATTATGCGACTGCCAAATTTCGGTCAAAATGAAAACACGCTTACAAAGTATCTGTCGCCGCTTGCGGTCTGGGCGCTTGCGTTCGGCTGCGCGGTAGGCTGGGGAGCTTTCATGATGCCGGGTACAACGTTCCTGCCGCCCGCGGGTCCGTTGGGCGCTTCCGCAGGCCTGCTTATAGGCGCATGTATAATGCTGATTATAGGCGTGAACTACCATATTTTAATAAAACGTTTTCCCGGACCCGGCGGTTCGTACACCTTTGCCGGAAAGGTTTTGGGAGCCGACCACGGCTTTTTATGCGCGTGGATGCTGCTTCTTACCTATATTGCCGTAGTTTGGGCAAACTCAACCGCGCTTTCGCTGATGATTCGCTATATCTTCGGCGACATATTCTGCTTTGGCTTTTCGTACACCATAGCCGGATATCCTATATATTTGGGCGAGGTATTGCTGTCCGTCGCCGTTATTGCCGTTGCGTGGGGCTTTTGCGTTTTCGGCAAAAACGCCGCGAAATGGTTTCAGGTAATTTGCGCTGTCTTGCTGTTTGCCGGTATTTCGGTATGCTTTGTTTCGGTGGTAATCCACCGCGGCGGATTTGATCGGCTTTTGCCGGCGTTTTCGCGGCAGGGAAGTGCCGCTTCTCAAATTTTGAGTATAGTTATTTTGGCGCCGTGGGCGTATATAGGATTTGAGTCAATTTCTCACTCATCGGGAGAATTCCGTTTTTCCGCAAAAAAATCGCTGCCTGTTATGGCAGCCGCGCTGCTTACCGCGGTCTTGGCGTACATAATGCTTGTTATCTGCGCCGCGCTTGCAACGCCTGACGGCTACGCAAACTGGGGCGAATATATCTACAAGCTTGCCACCTTTGAAGGGATAAAGGGAATTCCCACCTTTTATGCCGCTCGGGAAGCAATGGGTTCAACCGGCCTTGTTCTTTTGGGAATTTCCGCGTTCTGCGGAATCGCCACCGCGCTGGTTGGCAATTTTATCGCGCTCGGCAGGCTCATACACGCGCTTTCGCGCGACAACATGGCTCCTAAAAAGCTGGGTAAAATATCCGCAAGGGGAGTGCCCGCAAACGCAATTACTTTGGTTGCCGCGGTGTCCTGCGCGATTCCGTTTTTCGGCAGAACCGCAATCGGCTGGATTGTTGACGTAACCACAATCGGCGCGACGCTGGTTTACACCTACACCTCCGTTTCGGCGTTGGTTGTAGGCATACGTGAAAAAAAGCGCGTGAACATGCTTTTCGGAATTGCCGGTACTCTTTTTTCAATTACCTTCGCGGTGTTTTATCTGACGCCCGGCTTCCTGAAGGAAAACGAGCTTCCGCCTGAATCTTACCTTATCCTGATTATCTGGAGCGTGCTCGGCATGCTTGTGTTCCGCGTCCTGCTGGGCAAAGACCGCACGCGTACCCTGGGCAAAAGCGAAATAGTGTGGATTATACTGTTCTTGCTTATCATGATTGTGTCAGTTGTGTGGCTTAATCAGATTATTAGCGGCGAGGCAATTGAAACCGTGGCGCGAATACACGTATCGGGCGAATATGAAGGCACGGCGAATCCCGTGTTTGACTTTAAGGACAAGCTGATGACAAATATAATTGTTCAGATGTGTCTTATTCTGGCGGCGTTTTCGGTTATCGTAAGCATTTTCACCGTTATTAAAAAGCGTGAAAAGCAAATTGAGGCGGAACGTCTGCTTGCTGAGGAAAGCAGCAAGGCAAAAACCACATTTTTGTCAAACATGAGCCATGACATCCGCACCCCGATGAACGCCATCACGGGTTATACCGCCCTTGCCTTAAGGGAAAAGGACAACCCGGAGGCGGTTCACAGATATCTTGATAAAATAGACACCTCAAGCAAGCACCTGCTTTCGCTTATAAATGATATTCTTGACATGAGCCGCATCGAAAGCGGAAAAATGTCGCTTGATGTTGCTCCTGCCGACATCTGCGCGATTTTGGATGAGGCAAGGGATTTGTTCAAGCTGCAAATGCAGACAAAGGATATTACCTTTACCGTTGACAGCAGCGGCGTAACCGACCGCTATGTTGTATGCGACAAAAACCGCCTTAACCGCATTTTGCTCAACCTTATTTCAAACGCCTGCAAGTACACAAACCAAGGCGGCAGGGTTGAGGCAACCCTGCGTCAAACTTCCCTTAACAACGGAACGGGCACTTATGTGCTTAAAATTGCCGACAACGGCATAGGCATGAGCCCGGAATTCGCCGAACGGATTTTTGAAGAATTTGAACGCGAACGCAGCCTTGCGGTAAATCAAATCCAGGGCACAGGCCTTGGCATGAGCATTACAAAAAGCCTTGTTGAGCTGATGGGCGGCACAATTACTCTTAAAACCCAAAAGGACGTCGGCAGTGAATTTACAATCACGCTCAATTTCCCCGTTACAAGCAGTGAGGCGGCGAAAGACGAAAATCCACACGGCGTACCCGAAGCCAAAAAACAGGACTTCGGCGGCATAAGAATTTTGATTGCGGATGATAACCCCATAAACAGCGAAATCGCTTCGGCGATACTGTCGCAGGAGGGCTTTGAAACTGAGGTTGCCGAAAACGGTCAAAGGGCTGTAGATATGGTTGAGCAGGCTGACGAGGACTACTACAGCGTTGTGCTTATGGACATCCAAATGCCCGTTTTAAACGGCTATGACGCAACAAGAAAAATCCGCGCCCTGCCCGGCAAACGCGGCAGGATTCCCGTAATTGCCGTAACCGCGAATACCTTTGAGGACGACCGTAAAAACGCGCGCGAGGCAGGAATGAACGCTCATGTGGCAAAGCCTTTCAGCCCCGAAAAGCTGATTGAAACAATTGCGAATCAGCTTTAGCGCATTTAATAAACTAAAAAAATAAACCGGAGCATGTGTTAAATCACAAAGCTCCGGTTTTTGCGTCAGCGGCACGCGCGGTAAATCATGGTGTGGAACAGCTGAGGCAAATTGCCGTCAATATGCGCGTCGTCGTTTGTCACGGCAAACGCCGTTATTTTTTTGTCGGCGTTAAAGTATACCATCGCCTGAAAGGTTGTTATGTATCCGTAATGGTACGCGCCGCCCGTTTCGTCCGGAATCAGCCCAAAGCCGTAGGTGCTTTCAGCCTCCGGGGAGTAATCGGTTGTCATTGCCCGAACGCTTTTTTGACTTATCAGCCTGTGCTCAATAAGCGAATTAAGCCAAAGCTCAATATCGCCGGCGTTTGAAATAATGTCGCCTAATCCCATTGTCACACCTACATACACTGTCTGCGGATTTACCGTGGGTTGGGCAAGCCCCTCAAGCGTTTTGAGGTTTACGTCGTCAATGAAGTACGAATTTTTCATGCCAAGCGGTTCAAAAATCCGCTTTCGTATAAAGCCGTTAAAGCTTTCGCCCGACACAATTTCCACAATCCGCGCAAGCAGAAAATAGTTTGAGTTTGAATAGGTGTAAGCGCTGTCCGCCTTAAAGGTGAGCGGCTGTTTAAAAAGCCACGCCTCAAGCGCTTTTTGGTTTTCGGCGGCGGTTTTACGGTTTGTGACGGTGCTTCTGAGCTCCGCCGGCGGAAGCTCGGTGAAGGCGTTGTCGATGTAAGTCACGTCGTAAAACTCCGTAATGCCCGACCGCATTGTAAGCAGGTTCTTCACCGTCAGCTGTTTGCCTGCGGCGTATTGAGGAAAAAATTTTTCAAGCCTGTCGTCAAGACTCAGCTTTCCTTCCTCGTAAAGCATCATTATTGCGCATGCCGTAAACTGCTTTGACACCGAACCCACGCAAAACAGCGTGTCGGCGGTGATTTTCGGGCTGTTTTCGGTTTGGACGTTGTTCTTCGCAACCTCGCAAAACGGCTTGCCGTCGCACGTAATGCGGAACACTCCGCTGAAATTCATGCTTTTTACGGCGTTTTCAAGGTATGCCTGCCCGGTTTCATCGACGCCCGAACACGCCGCAAGGCAGAATATTATTGATATCGCGGTAATTATCGAAAGTATTTTTTTCATGTTCCCTCGTTTTCTCAGTCAGACCGCTGTTTAAAAGCTTTCCGGTCGTTTCATGTCTTAATTTATTTTTTATTCATACAGCGGTACAGTCATATTTTACAATGGACAGTAATAAAAGTCAATTTCGATTTGATTTAAAATTATTGATTATATACATATTTTGTGTTAGTATATAACTGTATATTATTTTAAAGGAGGAAAAGCTTTGAAAAAGAAAATCATTTACAGAATACTCGCAGTTGTTATGTGCGCGGCAATTCTCATTCCGTTTTTGCCTTTAACGGCAGCGGCGGCTGAGAACGAAACGTCCGTAAGCATGACGGCAGGCGAGGTAAAAGCGGAGTTCGTTCCCGCCGGCACGGATTGTCAGTCATCAAACCCCTCGGTCGCGTGGGTTGATGAAAACGGCAGCCTTAACGCCCTTAAGGCAGGCACGGCAAAAATCACCTCGGCAGACGGCGAATACACCGTCACCGTTGATGAATATTCGGACGGCTCGAAAATTGCCGGCAACCTTAAAATTGTAGCGCGTTATAACGACAGCATGCAGTTTTACGACGGTCACGTTTACCTCATGTTCACCTCATATCAGGACGGCATGGAGATAGACGTTCGGGATTTGTACGCCGCTTATGAAATTTCCGACGAATATTACAAGGATATCCGGGAGGACATTTCAAACGGCTCGAACCACACGGGCACCGACGCCGACAAATATTTCACCTTTACCGGGGACAGCAAGGGCGTAAAGCTTGACCGCGGCGAGGTTGTTACAATCGGCATGTACCGCGACTTTGACCTTTCGGTTCCGCAGGCCGCGCTCGGTTCAATCAAAAACAGCTCCGGTTGGTCGAAAATTGAGGCGGCAGGCAAGGCCGCGGTAATTGAATCAATTTTCAAATTCCTTAATTCGGACAAAATCTCAACTGACGAAGCTCTTGAACGGCTTAAAAACGCCGTTGCCGAAGCGGGCGTGGATTACAACACTCTGCTTGACGGCACGGTTGACGGCGGCGTATGCTTTAACAGAGAGCTTTACAACCAAAAGCTTGAATGGGACCAGTACGAAAACGTTACCTATGATTTAGACATCACCGAAAACCAGCTCAAAATTATGAGCATGTACTTAAACGGAAACCTTAATAAGTTTTCAATTCTTAAAAACAGCTGCGCAACCGTTGCTCTCAGGGCATGGAACGCCGCTGTCGGCACAAGAAACGGCGAGGACACAGCCTACAAGCTCAGTCCGTCGGGCAGCGGTATATTCGCGCTTGTTGACGCGCCCAAAACCGTAAGAGATGAAGTAAGAAACAAGCTTAAGGGCTTTTACCTTAACAACGCCGAGGGCGTTGCAGAGCCCGGCGCGGGTTATCAGGACGAAACAGGCTGGGTTTATGTAAGCGCTCCCAAAAACGTCAGCCCTCTTGAATTTGTTTTCAGCGGCGACATTGCGGTTGACGAAGAAAACACCGACGTTCACAAGCTGTTTACCGCCGCCGAAAACGGCAAACAGGTTGTGTATAACAAGGATTCGCAGAAGGTTGACGTAAAGGTCAATTCTTCCGTTAACGGCGGAGCAATCACAATTGAAAGCGTTGAATTTACCGCGAACGGCGAAACCTTTGTATTGACCGGCAGCCTTGCCGAAAGCGGAATTTGGTTTAAGTTCAAGGCTGAGGATGACGCGGATTATTACGTTACCGACGCGGACGGAAAAATCATCCCCGGCGGCTGCGACAAAGGCATGATAAGCGTTTATGCTCAAAGCCTGCCGATTACCTTAAAAATTGAAAAGGCGGAGGATTCCGCCAAAAACCTGCTCAGAACCGTAATTGAAAACGGCGACAAGGCAAATACCGAGGTTTATGTCAAGGACGGCGGCACCAAGAAGCTCCTTGAAAGTGTTGCCGAGGTTAAGAAGGGCGACACAATTTTCGTTAAATCCGAAATTTCAAAGGATAACTACAGCAGTATTCTTGCGAACATTACCTTCAACGGCGTTTCAATTATGAACGCTTCCTCTTACAATGAGGACGAGGGCGCGTACTGCGCGGAAATGCCTTCAAAATACTCAAAGCTTACCGTCAAATATGACAACGCAGAGGTTATTACTGAGGAAAACACAAACCTTCAGGTTTTCAAGGGCGATGTTCTTGACGTTAACGAGTACGCAGGCGTTGTCTGCGGCGGCGAAATCGTTTCCGCCCCGTTAAAATGGACGCTTGTTCAAAATCCCGACGGCGCGCTTGAAGCGGACGGCAGGGATTACAAGGCTGTTAAGGAAGGCGGCGCCGTGCTTAAGGCGTGCTCCGAAAGCAATGAAAACATCAGCCTTACCTTCACCGTTGACGTATTTGAATCGGCTGACGACGCGGCAAAAATCAGCTTTGAAAAAAGCGACGATTTCATGCTTGTGTACGGCGAAACGGTTGTTCCGTACACCGACTACCTTGTAAAGAAGGGCACGGAAATTACCTTTGTTCCCGTTCAAAAGGAAAAGAAGGTTCCGCTTTCCGTTACCTTCAACGGCAGCAAACCGGTTGACAACAAGTATACCGTAACAGAGGACACAACAGTTCAGGTAAGATTTGCTTCTGCCGAAATCCAAAACATGCCCGAAACAATTAAGCTCGGCGCAAAAGGCGATACTTATCAGCTTGAGGCAAAAACAGCCTACACCGGACTTTTAAAATATATTCCGGTTTATGACAAGAGCATTAAATTCAAATCCTCGGATTCGATTGTAACTGTTGATGAAAACGGCCTTATTACCGTTGCCGGTGAAATCCCCGAAAGCGGCAAGGCAGTTACCGTAACCGCGTGCGCCGGCTCTTCAAACGACATGGTATACGCAAAAACAAAGGTTGTTCTGGGCAACTACGACGGCGACAGAATCGTGGGCAGACTTACAATATTCGCGCGCCGCATTAACGTAAATACCGGACAGCTTGTGGCGCACGGCTGCGTTGACTTTACAACCTACGAGGACGTTGAAATCCCCGTAAGCTATTATGAATATTACAAGCCTAACGACGGATATAACATCCCGATGACTCAGTATGAGCTCAATCCCGAAAGCTTCAGCTCCGACCCCGCGCTTTACAATGACGACGAGCTCGGAATTGAAAACCGCGACGGCTGTTTTGATACCCTTCACAACGGCTCCGCTTCGGCTCCCGAGGCTGTATCGCTTAAGGCAGGCGAAAGCATTACCGTTTCAAACTACGGCTTTGACACAACAAATATGTATACCGTTATGAAGGTGCTTGAGGACAGCGCGATTTCCGCAAGTCCCGAGGCTCAGGAGCTTGTCCGCCAGATGAAGAAGTACTTAAACGGCGAAGAGGTTGACGACGCAAAGGCTTTTGACAGCATGGTAGCGACCCTTTCCCAGATTTACGCAATCACCAAGGCAACAGGTAAAAATCCTGCCGACGGCCATTCCGAGGGCGGCATGACAATCAACAGGGAAATGTATAACCAGTTCAGACGCAGCGATTCGCAAATTCCCGACAATTATTACTGTGTTGACATCACCGCCGACGAGCTTGCCGCAATGCAGAGCCATCTTGAAAACCCCGAAAATAATTACTATTCGCTTCTTACCAAAAACTGCGCGACGGGCGCGGTTGAAATTTGGAACGCGGCGCTTTACGACAAGGCTTCGCTTCAGCTCAACGGCAACTACACGGGACTGGCAATTGAACCCATGTCGCTGTACGCGGAGCTCGGTCAGCTTAAGGGCAGACAGGGCATCGACGGTATGGGCGGCGAGGACTTCTATCCGCGCAGCGTGGCTTACACCGAAGCCGTTAAGGATACAATTGAAAAAATCAAGTTAATCGGCAACGTTGAGGACACTCCCGAATGCAGGGCAAGGGTTGAAGCCGCAAGCGACGCTTACGACGCGCTTAACCACGTTCAGCAGGAACGCGTTTGGAATTATCGCGATTTGCTTTACGCCAAGACAGCGTTACCCGAAGAAACAGACAGCCTTGTTTTGGGCGACTCAAACGGCGACGGCGAGGTCAGCATTAAGGACGTCACCTTAATTCAAAAGCACATTTCCGCTCTTGAAAAGATTTCCGACGATAACCTCCCGGCGGCTGACGTAAACAGCGACGGCGTGGTTGATATTGACGACGCTACACTGATTCAAAAGCACCTTGCTTTTTACAAGGTTGATTATCCCATCGGTGAAAAAATGTAATAAGTAAAAAACAACGCCGTTTCGGTTTACGCTGAAACGGCGTTGTTTTTATGTATTTTTGTGAAAACGCTTATGCTTCTTTCTTTCTTGCTTTGCTTATGCCTTCGCCGACCTTAAGCTTTTCAACCTCCTCAATGTTTTCGGTTGTGTAGTAGGAAACCTTGCGGACAATGCGGTTGTTCGGGCGTTCAAACATGCCCTCAAGCATGTAGTAGAACGTTCCGGGAGTTCGCAGTCCGCCAAAGGAAACCGCGTCCAGGCCTGTGTCCGAAAGCAGCCAGTCCGCAAATTGAACGCAGTTTACGTTTACGCCGAAGTAGCTCTTAAACGAGCCTTTAACAACTGTGAAAAGCTTTGCGTTAAGAAACTGTATCAGGTATTCGCCCGCGTCGGTGTAACGCTTGCCGGGTTCGGGAGTTGTAATTTCCGGATGCTTGATCTCAAGCTCAAGCGGTTCGCAGTACTCTTTAAACTGCTCAAGCTTGTCTTTAACTGATTGAAGCTGTTTTTCCGAAAGACATGCGCCGTAGCTTATAATGTAATCGCCGCAGTTGTCTATGCAGTATTTGTAATAGGGAAGCTTGGGGATTTCCGCGTAGGTTCCCTGTGAAATAAAGCCTGCCAGCCGGTTTTTGCTCTTGTCATATGTGCCGTAGGAATAAGCGGTGTCGCCCATGGCGATTTCCATGTGTCCGAACTGATTGCCTTCGGGGTCTGTTAAGTGAAGGTTGATTTCAAGGTTAATATGGTCAAAGCCGCTGTTTTTCTTGTATTCAACGTGAATTTGTTTATCGAACTTTTCGTCCTCAATTTCCTTGTATATTCCCTTAACCATATTCTTAATTTTGAACGCCGAAATAATGTTGGGAAGGGCAATATGCGTGCGGCGTTTCATGCGGTCCTCTTCCAATTCGGAACGCGACACCTCCGCGTAAAAATCTCCGAACATGGTAAAGGCGATGAAAAACAGATATACAGCGATAATAAAACGTAGACCGGAAAAGTGTTCAAGCGGGAAAAACACAAGGAAAATACCGAACGCGGTGAATATAATCGCGGATATGCCGTTCTTAATTCCGCCTCTGTAGCCGTTTGCAAAGCAGTTAATGCAAATTGCCGCGCGCACAAGACCTACCACTATTGAAATAAGTCCCACAAGCAGGCAAGGCGCGATGACAACAACCGGAAAGACGTACTGCAGTAAAATTACCGCGGCAGCCATGGCCGCGTAAAGCAGCAGTCCCACAATGCCCGAAAGGTATTTCTTTATGCGAATGCTTTGAACCAAAAACGAAATTCCGCCCAGCAGAATACTTATTGCCACAACAAGGACAATGAAGCTTTCGGCGGTTTCGTCGTCCATCAATAACAGAAGTATGCCCATTGCCGTTACCACAAGCGCGGATAAAAGCGTAACTATGGGTTCTCTTAATTTTTTTGCATCTATTTTCATCACTTACACCTCACGCGTTTAGTTTATATTATTTTTTTCTGGTTACTTCGGTATTTGTGTGTCCTTCGTCGTTTTCGTACACCTTTAAGGTGTAAACATATTCCTTGTTTCCGTCCTTAATTGTTATGTCCGTCGTGCCGTACTTGTGCAGGTCATACTCTACAATACCCGAACCGTCGGTCGGCAATGAGGTAATAACCGCCACGCTTTCGTCCGACGACTGAGCGTACGCGTTTTTGCTGAATACAACTTCGTCCGGCAAAAGCAGTTCGGCGTGCATTGAAGGATTCCGTGTCGCAAACAAGAATATTGCCGCGGCGGCAAACGGCACGATAATTCCCAAAAGCTTTTGCCAAATATTTGACGTAAACACGTACATATAAAGCAAGACCTGGCACAGACAGAACACTCCGGCAAAAAGCATGCGCGGAAAATGTCTGAACGAGAACGAAATGCAATCTAAGCTTATGTAGGCAAGATACAGTAAAATCGGTGAAAGAATCAGCAGACTGAGCCAGTTTTTCTTTGTGATGTACCAGCCTATAAACGCCGCCGGGAAGGTTAACAGCGTCCATATAAACCAGGTTTTGTAATACATGAAAATTGACCAGCCCATGCTTGAAAACGGTACCTGAAACAGGTAAATAAGCGGTTGGCTTATAAGAAAAAACACAAAGGTTTTAATTGCCGATTCAAGCGGTTTTTTGCAGTTTGACATAATGAAAACCGCAAACAAAATCCACGCGTCCCAAAACACGCCCATCCTGTAAAACGAGGTGTTTTCAAAAACCGGCGCAACCAAAAACAGCGTGGTCAGCGCCGCTGTGCCTACGGCCAAAATAATTACAAGCGGCCAGCTCATATTTATTCCGCCGAAAAGCCGGTCGGTAAAACGCCGTAACGCGTTTTTGTGTTCCATTTATCATCTTCCTTTCCGACGAATCATCCCTTTAAATTGCAGGTGAAGTCAATTATTCCGTCCTTCCAGCTTACGTCAATTTTACCGCGGTATTTTTTAACAATGCTTTCCGCGATGGAAAGTCCTATACCGTAGCCGCCCTTGTCAATGTTGTGGCTTTCATCGTCGCGGTAAAAGCGGTCGAAAAACTTTGAATAATCCTTGCCCTCGCCCTCGGCGTAGTTGTTTGTGACGCTTAGCTTAATGCCCTTGTTTTTTTGTGAAAGGAAAATCTTAACCGTGCCGTTATCGTCGCAGTATTTTATGGCGTTGTCCAACAGCAGCGCCGTTAGCTGGGTAATATGCGCCTCGGCGGCGGTCATAATAACGTTATCGTCAATCGCGCGCTCAAGCTTTTTGCCGTTTTGCCGCGCAACGGGAGCAAAGGTGTCGGCGGATTCGCTTACCGCTTTGGTAACGTCAACCTCGCTTAATTCGTCCTCGTTTATGCTTTCCTCCGCCTTTGCGATGGTTACAAGGTTGCCTATAAGCTCGGTCATGCGGTCAACCTGGTTCATGGTTGACTTGTTCCACTCGTCCTCGCCGTGCATCATCATTTCAAGCTCGGTGTTTGCTCTTATTACCGCAAGCGGAGTTTTAAGCTCGTGGCTGGCGTTTGTAATAAACTGCTTTTGCCGCTCGGCCGCGCGGATTTCGGGTTGAATCATGCGCTTTGAAATAATCCGTATAAAGATATACGCCAGGGCCGAACCCGCAATTGTAAGTATCAGCGCGATATTGCCTATTCTCCGGCTGTCCGCAAGCTGCGCCTCAACGTCCATGCAGACAACCAAAAATCCGGTTTCGGTTTTCTTAACCTTGTAGGAAAAGCCGTCAAAATATCCGTATTCCGAATTGCTGTTAAGCGCGGTTTTCGCGTAAGCCTCCGCCTTTGACTCGTCAATCATCGCGATGTGGTTTGTGCCGGTTTTGACCGGGTTTCCGTTTTTGTCAAAATCAACCGTGAAAAACCGCACCGAGTAAATAAATTCCGACGTGGCGTCAACGCCGGTGTTGAACATGTTTTCCATAAAACGCCTGAAAAAGTCGTTGTTTTTTTCGCTTAGCTTTTTGTAATTAAGTCCCGGCACGGGTTCGTCTCCGGATGAATCGTTTGACGTGAACAAATCGTGGTTGTCGGCTATAAAGTCAAGCGACTTTTGAATTTTGGTTTGAGCCGAGTGATAATTAACAAAGTAAATTGTTGAGAACATCAGCACCATAACGCCTATAAACGACAACAGCGCGGTAAGGATGAACTTTCTTCTCAGCTTTTTTATTGCCTTTTCATTCATGTGACGTTACTCCTCAGCAAAGCTTGTAGCCCGTGTTTTCGTCGCCCTCGATTTTTGTTGAGGATGCAATTGCCTTAAGCTTGCGCTTTAAATATGAAATGTAAAGCCAAACGGTGTCCGGCCGCGCGTCGGGCTCGCGGCTCCAAACCTTGTCCAAAATGTATTCTATGCTTAAAAAGCGGTCGCGGTTCAAAATCAGCAATTGCATAAGCTCAAATTCCTTGACTGAAAGCCTTACGCTGTTTTCGGACGCAAGCTCAAAGGTCTGCGCGCGAAGCGTAACGTCGTTGAACTGCAAATCGTTGGCTGTGTATTCCGTTTTGCGTCGTGTTTGCGCGCGGATTCTGGCAATAAGCTCCTTCATGGCAAACGGCTTCGGAAGATAATCGTCGGCGCCCGCCTCAAGGCCTGCCACTCTGTCGTCAACCTCAGCCTTCGCGGTCAGCATAATTACCGGCGTAATAATGTTCTTTGCCCTTATTTCCTTAAGCGCCTGAATACCGTCCTTTTTGGGCATCATTATGTCCAGCACAAGGCAGTCGTAGCTGTCGCGCTCAATGTGTTCAATAACCTCTTCGCCGTCATAGGCAGGGTCTACGTCGTAGCCCTCGTGCGCAAGCACGGCGCAAATCGCGCGGTTTAAGTCGCGCGTGTCCTCTGCAAGTAAAATCTTCATAATTATTCTCCGTTAAGCTCTAATATCATATCTCTGATGGTTTGCATTGAAAGGTCGGTTGAAGCCAGCTCGTCGGCGCAGCGCTTAAGCTCGCCCACAATCAGCTCCTGTCTGCCCGTTACCTTCTTTTTGTATTTCAGGTGGTGCTCAAGCGCCGCCCATGTGTCCATCGAAATGGTACGCAGCTGAATTTCGGCGTAATATTTGCCGCCCGCGCGTAAAATCATATGGTAGCTGCGGTAGCCGTTCGGCTTTGAATGGCGTATGTAGTCCTTTTCGCGGATTATTTCGTATTTGCCCGAATTAACAATATAGTCGCGTATTGTGTAAACATCGTCAACAAACGCGCACACAATTCTGAGTCCCACCGCGTCAAATATTTTTTCAAGCGCGGACTCGGTGGTTTCGGGAAGGTTGTTGCGCCTGCATTTTTCGCGCATACTGTCCTCGGCTTTAATTCTTGAAAGGCAGTGCTCCACAGGGTCCATGCCGAGATTTTTTTCCATTTCGGCTCTTATTTGTGCTATATGTTCAAGGATTTGGGTTCTTACTGCTTCAAGCGCGGGCTTGTGTTCGCCGTAAATACTTGTCTGGTTTGTTTCCATGATTGTCTCCGTAATCTTTTTATTATGGCAATAAACGCGGAAATACTTTTGCCTTTTGAATAAGGCTGTGCTTGCGTTTATTACAGGCTTTATATTACCCACTATAATATTATCAAAAAAACGTGAGTTTAACAAGAGAAAAAGCAGAATTTTTATCATATTTTCATATGTTTCTTACAGATTTGCCGACATTTGCGTTTTTCTCACTTGTTTTTTGACACCGTATCATATATAATATTTTAAAACGTGTATAATAACGATAATTAAAGGAGAACCCAATGATTACCATAGAAAAACTTAACGCCTTCGGAGCCGACACTTCCGAAGGTCTGGCACGCTGCTACGGCAACGAGGCTTTGTACATTAAGCTTGTAAAAATGATTCCCGCCGAAAAGAACTT
>DOUO01000116.1 GCA_003520555.1 Oscillospiraceae bacterium | reverse complement strand
TTTCCTTGATTTGATTAAAAGAAATGCCGTATTTAAGCGCTATGTCCTTGGCGTAGCTCACGCCCTGCGGCGGCAAAAGGCTTACCTTAAAGCTGCGTTCGCCGTCGTGGATTCCCGTGACAAGGCTTGCCGCCTTGCTGGAGCCGTCAACAGCCGAGTTAAGCTCATCAACTCCGCGCGCGAGGTCATGCATATGGGTATTAAAAATACATCGCACGCCCAAAAACCGCATTGCCTTTACAACGTCCTTGGCAATAAACAAGCCCTCGGTTACGCTGGTGGTGGCAAGGCTTTCGTTAAGCAGCATTATACTGCGGTTGGTTGCAACCTGAAAAATTTCGGATAGTCGTTTGCTTTCCTCACCCAGCCTGCCCAAATCGACAGTGTCGTTTTCATCGGCAGGAAAATGAGTATAAATATTATCGCACGGACTGATACTTGCGTATGAAGCCGGAACGTAAATTCCAAGCTGCGCAAGCAGCATTGCAAGTCCGTATGCCTGAGTAAAAATTGTTTTGCCGCCGCGGTTGGGACCTGTGAGAATGAAGATTCTTTGTTCGTCGTTGAACTCGATTTCATTTGTTATTATATTGATATTGTCGCCCTGAACGTTCTTTATGGCAAGCTTCAGGTTATACAAATCTTTAAAAGAGCAGTCGCGCTGTTCGGCAGGCAGGATTTCGGCCTTGCATACGGGCATTCCCTGAGCCTTGATTTTGTCAATAAGCTCAGCCCAACGCACATAAAACAGAATTTCGGGCATTAACCCGATAAGCGTATATCCGCTTATGTTTACGTAACGCTTTACGGTATTTTTTATTTCATTGCAGGTTTGGTTCATTATGTTGGTCACGGTGTCCTTGATTGCGTTTGAAAGCGAGTCCGCGCCCGTTACCGTGTTAGTACTGATTTTAACGCCGGTCATCATGTCGTTGGTTTCGGCTTTACGGGTTATTGCCGGCATGGCTATAGGCGTTGCCGGATGAAAAAGCCTCATGCTTTCCGCGTCCTCCGTGCCGTGGTGAAGCTCCTCCTTGCGGTCGGCAAAGCGCATGAAGCGGCGCATAAGTCCGCTTTCCTTGAATTCGCTGTCGTTTAACGAAACCACGCCGGCGGATTTGGGACGAAGCATATCGTCAAGATTTACGCCGATAGTTATGCTTTTGAGCCGTCTTACCTTCAGCAGCAGCTCGTCAATGTCCTTTTTCAGTTCGTCAAAGCCGCTTTCTTTTGAGATTTCGGTGACAAGCTCAAGCAGCTCACGCATGCCCCGGGACTTAATATCAAGCGAGGAAAGCACGTCGCGCAGCATTGAAATACAGCAAACATATTCGTCAACCTCACGCAGGCGGTTTACGAGCGACCAAAACGCCGCGCTGTCCTGATCCTTTTGAAAACGCTCCAAATCACGCAAATCCGCAAGCTTGCGCACAAGCTCTTCCATTGAGGAACGCAGCTTCGGAAAACGGAGAAAGTCCTCAAAAACATCGCAGCGATAACGGATTACCTCGGGGTCGTCGGTTACGCTTATCATAATTTTGCGCATATGCTCGCGCTCATATTTTTGCTCCGTAAGAGCTTCCAAAATAAAATCAATTGACAAATCATTGATGCTTTCGGGAGTAAGCGTTTTGCTTTTCCTTTCAGCGTTCCTCGGGTACATAAGACTGTATTCCATTTTCCGCACCTCGCTTTTAAATAAATTATACTACATAATATAATGACCTGCAAGCGGATAATATAAAAACCTGCGGTGATTTTTGCTTTAGATTTTATAAGAAAAAGGGAGACGGCAAGCGTCTCCCCTCATAATCTGTTATACGCACAATGCTTTAAGCTTAGCGATTGCCGCCGCCGCGTCGTCCGCTTTAAATACGGCGGTGCCTGCAACGCACACGTCAACGCCTGCCGCCGCGGTTTGGGCAATTGTTCCCTCTCCTATTCCGCCGTCGGCTTCAATAAGATAATCAAGTCCGCGTTTTTCGCGTTCGGCCTTAAGCTGTTCAACCTTGGGCATCATGTCCGCCATAAAGCTTTGTCCGCCGAATCCGGGCTCAACCGTCATAACAAGCACCAAATCAAGCTTTTCAAGATAAGGAAAAACCGCGCTTGCCGGCGTGCCGGGCTTTATGACCAAGCCTGCCTTTATGCCGTATGACTTGATTTTCTCAATTGTCTTGTCAATCGGGGAATCACATTCGACATGAAAGGTAATTATGTCGGCTCCGGCAGAAGCGAAGTCGTCAATGTACTTCAGCGGATCGGTAATCATAAGATGAACGTCAAAGGGCTTGTCCGAATATCGGCGAACGGTTTTGTAAACCGGCGCGCCGAAGGTGATGTTCGGAACAAAGTGTCCGTCCATAACGTCAAGATGCATCCAGTCTGCTCCGGCTTTGTCCATTCTTTCGATTTCACTGCCCATTTTTGAGAAGTCGCATGATAAAAGCGACGGTGCGATTTTCAATGTATTTCCCTCCAAACTAAGGTTTCTGAATTGACGGCGCTACAACAGTTGCCGTCCCCCAGAAGATTGCGTAAATGAGCACTTCAAGAGAACCCATTACGCCTACGCCCGCGTAAAGCGAAAGCGTCGAAGCGATAAACAGGCCGATTATGACCGCAATAAGCTGAATCATAATTGCCAGCGAAATGTTTTGTTTAATCTTTACACAACCCGAAACAGCTCGTGACATAGCCGAAGGCTTGCCGTTTGTGATAAGGTACGAGCGCGAGGTTTCCTCCACCGCGCTTTCCGCTTCCTTAAGCGCGTTGCCCAAGCCTGTGGGCAATACCTTTATGCTGCGGTAAAAAAGGTTGTAAAGCTTTGCCACAAGCTCGTCGGTAATGTTGTGGTCGGTTGTCCTGATAAGGAAGCTTATGCCGTTTGCTTCGGCGCGCTGAAGCTCGCTTTTCAGCTCAGGATCAGCGTGATATTTTGTTACCAGCATTGCCACAAGCCTGCCGGCGCGTGAAAGGTAGGTTATCTGGCTGTCGTCCTTTGAATATTTTGCTTCATAGTCGGCGGCGGGGGTTTCAACGCTGTACTTTTCCATAAGTCCTCGTGAACCCACCAAAATGCGTTCGCCGTTAATCCAGCCCACCAAGCCGAGCTCGTCCTCATATAACACGGACTCAACCTCGGGCAGATTTTCCTTTGTTTCGGTGATAACGGAATCAAAGGCGTTGGCAATCGGGTTGCCGGCTTCCTTTAAAATTGCTATTCCGCAAAGCAAAGATTCGTCAACATTGTAATCTTCAAAGGTTTTTATTCCGTCCAAATCAATTGTATCGCCGGGGAAAAGCTCGGTTGCGTCAAGCATAATCGCCGTGCTGTCGCAGAACTGCTTAATTGAAGGATAGCCGGCAATCATTGAACCGTATTCGTTAAGGTTTTTGCACAGGCGGCGCACAGGGAAATTGACCGCGAGCAAAGTTGCCACGGGAATTCCTATTGCCGTAATAAGCGCAAACGTGTTTACCGCGTCCGAAAACGAAAGCTTTACCACACCGTAAAGCAGCGCGATTACAAGCGCGGCAACGGTGGTAACGGGCGCCATTTTTGAAGCCAAGTCCTCGCTTGGATCGGGAGCGTACGAAATCTTAAGAAAGTTTGAAGGAAACTTCGTTTTATGCTGATAAGCTATCAGCGTTTTTTCGGCAGCCGTACCGCTCACCATTTTGTTCGCGACATTTTCGTTGTTGTAAATTTTCGCGGCGTATTTCTGCCCTTTGGCGGAAACAAAACGGAAGTTATCCCTGACACGCATTACCATAAGAAGCTTGCCGAAATTGTTTGCAAACAGCGCAAGCAGCACAACCGTACAATAGTAGTTAATACCGAAGCCCGACATATCGCCGAGGCAGAAGAAGCTGACAACGGTTTGAACCGCGGCCGCGACAGCCGAAACGGCGACCGCGGTGTCGGAATTGCCCTTGAACTTTGCGAGCGGCGTCAGGCCGTTCATCATTGCCACACGGTTAAGCGCAATTGACGAGCCGATAAGCAGAAAATTAAACACCGCGTAAGCCGCGGGCGCAACGGGAATTGCCGAGATAATCGCGTCCGGAAAAACACGCGCGATTACGGTGATGACAATTGCGACCGCCGCGATTATTCCGGAAATAAGGCTGCGGAAAAACAGCTTCTTAATATTTGAGCTAAGCTCATAGCGTATGCTCGGCTCATCGTCATCGCCCGTGTAATCCTCAACAGGCGTTGTTTTTTCCTTCGGCGTGTCGGTGTCGTCGGATTCGTCCTTTGAGAAAAATCCCACAACCGCCGATAAGATTTTTTCCTGGGTTGAGCGGTTATCCTCGGGCTTTTCCTCTTCCTCAACGGACTTCGGCTCCGGACGTATCACATGAGCCATTACCGAGGGATTTTTGGAACGTATGTATTCTTCATACTGAGACTTTACAACCTCCGAAAACCTGCCGGCTTTTACGTTGAGGATATTGGAGGGTTCGTCAAGCCTGTAAACCGGAACCTTTGAAACCACCTTTTTGGGCAGGTTTGTTTCGTCGCCTGACGGGGTGAAAATCTGTTTGTATTTTTCCTCCTTTTCCTTTTGGATACGGAGGTTTTCATCATCGTATTTTTGAGCGTCAAGGTCAATGTCAATTGAGCTGAAGCTTTCAATACTTCCGACCTCGCGAAACTGCTCAACCTCGCCTATAACATCACCGGCAAATTGCGTCCCTTCGGCATATTCGGGAGTTAAGGTGACAATTTTTTCTTCCTCGGCCATCGGCTCGGGCTGCGGCTGTTCCCCGGAAACGGATTGCGCGTCATCTTCGGCGTTCACCTGCTCCTCCTCGATTTGTTCGGGAGTTTTAACGCTTGCCTCGCTTCCGTCCATCATCAGCTCGGTCTGAATGGTAGCGGCGGTTTTATCGCCGACAATACTGTTTTCGGTTTTGGATTTCTTTTCCTTTTTGTCCTTTTTATCCTTTTTGCTTTCTTCGGCAATCACCTCAAGCGGATCGGCGTTTGTAAGCCTGGGCTTTTTGTCGGCGTTGCTGAATATATCCTGAACCTTTGGCTTTGCGCGGTATCGCTGAGCGGTTCTTTTCATCTGCTCGTCCTCTGCCAATTCATGGCTTTCGTCAAGGATGCTTTGGATTTCAAGCTCCTTAAGCAGATCGTCGCGTTTATCCTGATCAGACAATGCCGTCACTTCCTTTCTGTTCTGTACTCCATTGCGCGGTACATCAAAATCCCGGCGGCAACGGAAGCGTTTAATGAATTTATTTTCCCTTTCATCGGCAGTGAAACAATTACGTCGCATTTTTCGCGAACAAGTCTGGAAAGCCCCTTGCCCTCGTTGCCGACAACAATTGCGCAAGCTCCCGAAAAATCGCATTTTCCGTAATCGGTGCCGTTCATATCGGCGCCGTAAACCCATATGCCCTTTGACTTAAGCTCGTCAATGAGAACCGCGATATTTGTAACTCTGGCAACACGCATATACTCAATTGCTCCTGCGGAAGCCTTGCCTACCGTGTAGCTGAGCCCTGCGCTGCGGCGTTTCGGAATTATTACGCCGTGAACGCCGGCACATTCGGCGGTGCGAATTACTGCGCCGAGATTGTGCGGATCTTCAAGCTCGTCCAAAATTATAACAAACGGCGGTTCGTTAAGGCTTTGCGCGTAATCAAGGATTTCCTCCACGGTGCAGTAGTCCTTGACGGCGGCGTAGGCAACTATTCCCTGGTGAGGAGCGCCGGCGCTGATGTAATCAAGCTTTGCGCGGTCAACCTCCTTGATCGGGATTTGTTTTTCGCGTGCCTTTGCCAAAATTCCTACAATAGCGCCGCTTTTTTCGCCCGCGGCAACCAAAATTTTGTCAATAGGTCTGCTGCCGCGCAGGGCTTCGCTTACGGGATTTCTGCCCGAAATCACGTCGGGTTTTCTTTCATTGTTCTTTTCTTTCATGCCGAATCCTCGCAAATTTCCTATATTCCATATCAGTATAACATATTTTTTCTAAATATGGTAGTCTTTTACGCAAATTAGTTGATTTTACTACAAAATATCGGCTCCGAAGTCGTATCCGAGCGGCGGAATGCCGTATTGTCCGGATATTCTGTCGGCAAAGAGGAAATTGCGCGGCGGAAAGGGCGTAAAGCTGAAATAAAAGGCAAGCAGTAAAAAAAGCATGCAGAGCGCCGCGGGAAAGAAGCCCTCGATACAAATACCGTATTTCATTAATATAAAAGATAAAAGCTGGGCGGCAAGAACGGAAAGCACAGCGGCAATTATTTCGAAATTCCCGAAATCTTTGCCGCGCAAAAACAGCGACGAAGCAGAAAGGTAAAGCAAAAGCAAAAAGCAAAGCGACAACGCCTTTGCAACGGCAAGCCTGTGAAGCAGGCGGCCGAGGCAGAGCAGCTCAATCATCCCCCAAAACAAAAACGGCAAAAGCAGGGTTTTGGCAAATTCCCACGGGCTTGAATTAACACTTCCGAACAGAACGCCCGCCAAACCGAAGTCAGTCAGCGCGTACATACGGCGCATAAAGGCAGCCCCGGCAAGAATAAAAAACACACCCGCAAATTCTAAGCAAAAATACTTTTTGTTCATACTAACCACGCCTCTGAAAAATTACAATATTGAATTATTTTTCTTTGGAAAAATAAACCGTTTTTTAATTTCCGTTGCGGAATTTATACCTTTTGTATAGTTCTTTAAATTTAAAATAAATGTGGAAAACTATGTTGAAAGTGTTAATTACGGATATTATAAAACTCATTTTGAATGCTGTTTTTTGCTTATCCATATGCTTTTACTCGGTTTTTTAATATTTTCCACATAGTTATCAACATTCTAAAATGGAAAAATGGTAATTACAAAATGTATAATTTGAATGTCAATGCGGTTTTGGAAATAATAAAAAAATCTTTATTATGTTTGGGGAATTAAAACCGTCGTTTATTACAAAACCATTACAAAAACAGGCTTACTGTGAGTGTGCTGACAGCAAACGCAGTGAGGTCAGCGGCAACCGCGGCAAGCAAAGTGTGACGTATATTTTTTACTCCTACGCTTCCGAAATACATCGCGACCGCGTAAAACGTTGTTTCGCTTGAGCCGGCAATGACAGAAGCCACCCTACCGGGAAAGCTGTCGGGTCCGCACTGTTCAAACACGCCCATAAGCAGGGCGGTTGAGCCGCTCCCGGAAACAGGTCGCAGCATAGCCATGGGTACAACCTCCTCAGGAAAACCCAATAAGCTTGTCAACGGCTGCGCAAGTCTTGCGAGCGCGTCAGCCGCGCCGCTTGAACGCAGTAAATTGACAGCAAATACCAATCCGATGATTGTCGGAGCTATTTCAAACAACACCAGCGCGCCTTCCTTTGCTCCCTTTGCGAAGCAGTCAAACACCGCGACACGACGCGCAAGCCCGAAGCAAATAATTACCGCCGCAAACGCGGGCATTACAAATTCCATTACAATCTCCCCTTGCAAAACCTGTTGAGCATTAAGGCAAGCGTAAGTCCGGCCGCAAGAGAACACGCCGAGCTAATCCAAACGCACGGCATTATTTCAAACGGAGCCGTGCTTCCTGCCTGCGCTCTGAGCGCGCCGAGCATTGTAGGCAAAATTTGCATTGAAGCCGTGTTCATCACCACAAAAACAATCATTTCATTGCTTGCGGTGCCGCTTTGTCCGTTAAGCGCGTTGAGTCCGCGCATTGCCTTCAGTCCAAAGGGGGTTGCCGTATTGCCCAGTCCGAGAAGGTTCGCCGTAACGTTCATTGAAATGCTTTCAAACGGTTCGCCGTGCGTCGCGAGCGAAGGAAAAAGCAAATGCAAAACAGGCGACAGCAACCTTGCGATAAGTGCCGTGAAACCGCTTTCCTGCGCGATTTTCATAATGCCCGACCATAAGCACATAACTCCTGCCATGGTTATCAGCAGCTCAATTGCCGCCGAGCCGCTGTCGATTACCGCCTTTGAAAGCGCGGCGGTGTTGCCGCAGACAACAGAACATATTACGCTTATGATTACAATTGCGCTCCAGATAAAATTCAGCATTTCCGACACTCCGCTGCATAAAACTACAATCTTTATCGAGTTTTTTGAATAGATAAATTTATTTTTTGACAATAATTGACAAACAAAACATTTTATGGTAAGATTACAATAAATTGTGAAAGGACTCCGCTTATGATTTATTTAAACTTCAAAGAAATTGACGGCGCAGGCAGAATTGTCATTTCAAAGGACATCCGTAAACACCTGAATATTAATCCGGGCGACACGCTTGAAATCAATGCCGACGACAGATGCATTACCATAAAAAAAGCCGAGGATAAGTGTGAATTCTGCAATTCTGACAATGACCTCAAGGAGCTTAACGGCAAATACATCTGCAAAAGCTGTCTTGAAAAGCTTTCCCATAAGTAATTATACAGACGGATTTTTAAAAATATGAATCAGAAGTATAAAACCGCTGTCTTTTTTACGAATATTAATTTCGTAAACAAGGACCATTCAGCCGCGCTGAGTTCCGAACGCGCCGCGAAAGCCGCTCGTCTTAAACAGGAAGCCGATAAAAAACGGAGTACTGCCGCGGGAGTTTTGCTGAGCAAATTTTTACCCGGCGAGGAAATATATACCGATGAATTCGGCAAACCGCAAACCAAAAGCGGAGTTTGCTTTAACCTTTCACACAGCGGAGATTATGCTGTGCTGGCGGTGTCAAACGCGCCGGTAGGCATTGATATTGAAAAATCGCGCGAAATCGACGAGTTGAGGCTCGGTAAAATTGTGTATTGCGAAAATGAGATGAACGCCCTTAGAAAAGCCGGGAATAAACGCAAGCTGTTTTTTGAACTTTGGACAAAAAAAGAAGCCCTGCTTAAATGCATGGGCAAGGGATTTCACCGCAACGCCAAAAGTGTTGACGTAAGCAAGGATTACTTTGAGGAAAACGGCGCGCGCTACGGCTTTAAGCTTTACTATATAGACGACTACACGCTATGCGTATGCTCGGAAGCAGGCGATTTCCCCGATGAGCCTGAATTTGTAAAAATATAAATTACTGAAAAATTTTAGTTATAACAAATTAACAGAGTAATTCAAATCTGTTTTACTGTTGTTTTCTCAAACAAAAAGGCCGGCAATTAAGCCGGTCTTTTACTGTTTTACATTGATTTTGCAGAAGGCGATTCTGCCGTTGTATGTTCTTGCGGAAATCGTAGCGCTTCCCTTTGCAACCGCGGTAACCAAACCGTATTTGTCCACGCGGCAAACGCCGGGGTCGGACGAAAAGTAGGTTATTGAACAGGCGTTGGAGCCCTGAGGGAAGAACGCTTCCGTTTGATTTGTTTCTCCGACCTTAAGATTGATTGAATCCGCCGAGAGCTCAATTTTTTCGGGAGCGGCGACAACATTGACAGTGCAATGTGCCTGAAGTCCGTTGTATGCCGTTGCGGTGATTTCCGCCATGCCGCCGAGCTTTGCGTTTGCCTCTCCTGTTTTCGAATCAATTTCAATTATGTTCGGATTTGATGAAGAGTATACAAGATAATTGCTTGCCGTGCCTTCGGGAAGCTGAGCTTTAAAGCTGTAGGTTTCGTTTTGTCCGAGGTCAAGCCAGTCCTCCGTGAACCAAACGGCATACGGCTCGGCCTTGACAATTACGTTGCAATTGTCGATTTTCTTATTGTATGTGGAAGCTACAATTGTCGCGGTGCCCACAGCCTTGCCTGTTATTACTCCGCCCGCGTCGCTTACCGACACGGCTTTTTTATTGTTTGAGCTGTAATCCACACGCTGTGAAGCCGAACCCTTGGGCGACAGAGTGCTGTCAAGGTCAAACTCCTCGCCTACACCTAATGTAAGCATATCGGCGTTAATTGACACGCTTTCGGGAGCGTCTTTAACCTCAACCTCGCAGCTTTTGGAAATGTTGTCGGACGCTTTTACGGAGATTTTTGCTTTTCCGTTTTTATTGGCGGTAATTACTCCGTTGCTGTCAACCGAAGCTACCGCGCTGTCGGAGCTTTTCCAAATAAACTTTGATTTGGCGTTTGAAGGATTGAGCGTCAGGCTGAGCGGATATCTTTCGCCCTTGCCCATGGTAACGCTGTTCGTGTTAAGGGAAATGCTTTTGAGCTGAGCAATTTTAAAATAATTATCGCCTATTGAGCCGTTACTGTTTTTCATACGCTCAATGGCTTTGCTTTTACAGCCGTATACTGTGTTTTTCTCAATTGTCCCGGCTTTTGCCTTGTCCTTGACATATATACCGTGCGTGCCTGCGTTTGTGACATAGTTTTCGGTAATCTTCTTATTGCCGGTGCTGTTTTTAAACAGTATTCCGTCCGCGCCTGTTTCAATGATTGTGTTGTAATTTATATGTCTGACATTTGAGCTGTCGCAGCAAATGCCGATATATTTTGCATTGTCAACTTCATTGCTTTCAAGCACGGGCACAGTGCTTTTGTACACGCTTATGCCGTTACAACCGGCGTCGCTGACGGAATTGCCCTTTATTTGGCTGATTTTCGAATCAACAACCTGAATTCCGTGAAAATCGTTTTTATAGTTTTTGTTATCTCCGCATTTAAGAATATTGCCCGTAACACTGCAATCCTTTGCGTTAATCATACGTATGCCGTAACCCTTAACGTCAATGGTATTATTCTTTACCGTAACGCCTTCGGCACTGTAATCACCCTTCGGAAGCGCACCGCTGCCGTCGGGGTATTTGCTGTACACTTTTGAAAGGACGTTGCCGTTAACCGTGATACCGGCAGGCTCATATTCGGCAAATTTATCCCTGGTGCCGCCGCAGCCGTTAATAGTGTTGCCGCTGATAACAATATTGCTGTCAAACGCGCCGCTGTAGCTGTCGGAGCAATGGCTTTTTGTGCCGCCTTCCTTAGCGATTGCGCTTGATTTATACGCGCCCATACCGCTTCCGAGAATGGTATAAACGGATATTCCGCGCGGCGTGTTTTCAATTGTGTTGCCGCTGATTTCACAGTTTTTCCAGTTCATGGTCTGTATTGCGGCGCTGGTTATATTCCTGAACTTATTATTTTTAATTTTTATGCCGTCAAAAGGATTGTTGAGAACCATAGTGTGAGTGCCGATTCCGCGCGGTACATTTTCAAACGTGCAGTCCGTGATACTGACGTTTTTCATTGCCAAATCCTCCGAACGGCAGTCAACTATGTGACCTGATTTGAGGATATCAAGCTGGATAGCCTCGTATCCGACTTCGTCGGGGTCAAGCTTTTGATCCGTGAAGGTACATTTTTTTACATTGAAGCCGTCAATACCGGCAATTTCCATAATGTGACCGTTTTTTACATTTTTAAATGTTGTTCCGTTAAAGGTCAGGTTCGTGCTGTGCGCCGCTTTAATAACAGTGTTTGAGGTGTTGCCGCCGTCAAATACGCCGCCTGTGACGGTCATGTTGCAGTATTCGTCATAACCCGTCGCTCCCGATTTTTCGGTATCATAGTCGCCTGTGCGCAGCATATTCGCTACACTTTCCTTGTTGCGGCTGAGTTTTACGTTTTTGAGATAAAGCTCAGTGTTGCTGTATATGTGCAAAGCGCGGGTAAGGTCGTATTCGCCCGGTTCGACAATCACCTTGTAGGCGTTGTCGTTAGTAGCGCTGTAGCGCGCTATATCAAGCGCGGCCTGAATTGCCCTGTAAGCTCCTTTATCCTTAATCTCGGAGGAACGCACGGTGATTTCGGTACCTAAAATTTCAACGCCGTTATTTTCGGCATACGCGCTGAAGCCGAACAGTGACGAAAACGTTAAGACAGCCGCCATGGCAATTGACGACGCGGCAAAACGCAGTTTTTTTGGCAAAATCATGTGAACGCACCTCCCTTATACGGATTCTAAATTCTATTTTAGAATATTTAGAAGTAAAAGTCAACCAAATTCACACAATTTTCATGTTTTATTTTCAAAAACTTGCAAAACAGCACAAAAGGTTCAGCCGTTAAGCTGAACCCTTCTTTATTTGATAATCAATTTTTCACTGCGAGTAGTTTCCAAGCTCGCTTAAGTCATAAGGCGTTGCCTGATAAACAAAGTAGTTAAGCCAGTTTGTGTAAAGCAGTGTGGCGTTGCTTCGCCAAACCATGGGCGGCACGCGCGACGGATCGTCGTTGGGAAAATAATTGTACGGAATCTGCGGACTTATGCCTCGGTTGACGTCGCGCAGATATTCGTTTGCCAAGGTGTCGCGGTCATATTCGGCGTGTCCTGTAACAAACACCTGTCTGCCGGATTTTGTACAGATAACGGAAACTCCCGCTTTTTCACTGACGGCAAGCACGTCAAGGTTTTCCGCCTTTCTCACCTCGTCAAGCTTAACGCCCGTATAGCGCGAATGAGGAATTTGAAATGTGTCGTCAAAGCCGCGCATAAGCTTGTGGTGGGGATCCAAAACGTTGTGTGTGTAAATACCGCTTAGCTTTTCGGGAAGCGAATGTTTTTTTACGCCGTAGTGATAATACAGTCCTGCCTGAGCGCCCCAACAAATGTGGAAGGTAGAGTAAACATTGGTTTTTGACCACTCCATAATTTCGCACAGCTCGTCCCAGTAATCGACTTCTTCAAAATCAAGCTGTTCAACAGGCGCTCCTGTAATTATTAAGCCGTCAAAGGTCGAGTTTTTTACCTCGTCAAAGGTTTTGTAAAAAGTGTTGAGGTGATTGGACGAAGTGTTTTTTGAAACGTGAGAAGCCATTTGCAACAGCTCGATGTCAACCTGCAGGGGGCTGTTTCCGAGAAGCCTGAGAAGCTGGGTTTCGGTTGTGATTTTTGTTGGCATAAGGTTAAGAATCAAAATTTTGAGCGGACGGATGTCCTGCCTCAAAGCTACGTCGTCGGGCATGACGAAGATATTTTCACTTTCCAAAACCTTAATTGCCGGCAGATTGCTTTGAACCTTTATGGGCATGTTCTCACCTCTTTTTTCTGACGGCTCTCCTTACCCGGAAAGCCGGTTTTATAAAATATAAATTAATACTGTTTGCCCCAGAACACCATATGCTTGGCAGGCTTGCCGCAGCACACGCAGGTATCCGCAAGGTGCTCCTCTTCAAAGGGAATGCAGCGGCTTTTTACTCCGCCCGTAACGTCCTTAAGCTTGTCCTCACATTCGCTGTCGCCGCACCACATAGCCTTGATAAAGCCGGGCTTGTTTTTTGCGGTGTCCACGAACTCGTCAAAGCTTGTGGCGGTAAAGGTTTTTTCGGCGGTGTTCTTTGCCGCGCGGTCGTACATATCATCATGAATTTTAACCAGCAAT
>DOUO01000068.1 GCA_003520555.1 Oscillospiraceae bacterium | reverse complement strand
TTTTTTTAAAGATTGGCGATAGGGTATTGAAACAACCCGAAAAATAATGTATAATAATATGGTTAATATAAATATTTAAAAGAGGGTGACACTATGGTAACCAGAGAAGACGTAGAAAACATTGCCCTGCTTTCAAAGCTTTTTGTCCCCGAGGAGGAGCTTGACGGACTTACAAAGTCCATGCAGGAAATCATAGATTTTGCGGACGAAATCAACAAAGCTCCGTCAAGCGGCGAAGGCTTTGACAACATCAATAATCTGTCAAATGTTTTCCGCGAGGACGAGGTTGTTCCGTCATATCCAAGCGAAGAAATCCTCAAAAACGCCCCCGAACAGGCAGAGGATCATTTCCTTGTTCGAAACAGAGAGTAAGGCGGTGTAATTATGGGTACAATAGCTAAAATTCACGATATGCTCACGTCCAAGCAGTGCTCATGCACCGAGCTTACCAAGAGCTATCTCGCAGAAATTGAAAAGTCAAATTCCGAGCTCAACGCCTATGTGAATATAACAGGCGAAGAAGCTCTTAAAGTCGCCGGAGAGGTTGACAAAAAAATCGCCGACGGACAGGAAATAGGTATGCTTGAAGGCGTGCCTATGACCTTGAAGGACAACATGAGCACCAAGGGCATTGAAACCACCTGCTGCTCAAAAATCCTAACGGGCTACAAGCCGATTTTCGACGCGACCGTCTGGGAAATCCTTAAGGGTCAAAACGCGGTAATGCTCGGCAAAACAAATATGGATGAATTTGCC
Organism: Oscillospiraceae bacterium; assembly: GCA_003520555.1. Classification (GTDB taxonomy): domain Bacteria; phylum Bacillota; class Clostridia; order Oscillospirales; family Acutalibacteraceae; genus Ruminococcoides. Next base: position 11,288 of record DOUO01000068.1, on the reverse strand, counting down.
ATGGGCTCATCCTGCGAAAATTCGTACTTCGGCGGAGCGGCAAACCCCTTTAACACAAATCACGTTGCGGGAGGAAGCTCGGGCGGCGTTTCAAGCGCGGTAGGCGGCAACCTTGCGGCATACGGCTTGGGCTCCGACACAGGCGGCTCAATCCGCCAGCCGGCGTCGTTTTGCGGCGTTGTCGGATTAAAACCGACATATGGTTCCGTTTCACGTTACGGCTTAATCGCTTACGCAAGCTCGCTTGACCAAATCGGCCCCATAACCAAAAGCGTTGAGGACGCCGCAATTGTGTTTGACGCAATTTCAAAGCAGGACAAGCGCGACTCAACCTCAAAGGGCAACGTCGGCGGCGAAACCTTTTCAAAGCTGAATAACGACATCAAGGGCATGAAGATCGGCATCGCGCGCGAATACCTTGACGGCGTAAGGGACGACGTAAAACAGGCGGTGCTTGACGCGGCTGAAACCTATAAGTCCCTGGGCGCGGAAATTGTTTACTTCGACCTGCCCGTGCTCAAATTCGCCCTTCCGGTTTACTATATCATTGCCTGCGCCGAGGCTTCGTCAAACCTCGGACGTTACGACGGTATCCGCTACGGCTACAAAACCGAGCATTACAACGGCACTCACGACATGATTTGCCGCACAAGAAGCGAAGGCTTCGGCGAAGAAGTAAAGCGCAGAATTCTTTTGGGTACTTACGTGCTTTCGGCAGGCTACTACGACGCTTATTATAAAAAGGCGCAGAACCTGCGCGGTACAATTATCAACGCTTTCAACAACGCGTTTGAGCAGTGCGACGTAATTTTGGCGCCCACCGTTCCCATGACCGCGTTTGAAAAGGGACACGCCGTAAGCGACCCTGTTGAAACATATCTTACCGATATCTGCACCGTTCCGGTAAATATCGCCGGACTGCCCGGCGTTTCAATTCCGTGCGGCTTTAACTCAAACGGAATGCCCATCGGCATGCAGCTTATAGGCAAAAGCTTCGGCGAAGCGCAAATCCTTAACGCCGCTTATAAATACCAGCAGGCGGCGCCTGAAAAATTTACGGATACAAAGTGGGGTGTTAAGCTGTGAAATACGAATTAGTTTCGGGTTTTGAAACCCATATTGAGCTTTCTACAAAAACAAAAATATTCTGCGGCTGCACCACCCGGTTCGGCGGCGAACCCAACACCCACTGCTGTCCGGTGTGCATCGGCTTGCCGGGTACGCTTCCCGTTCTCAACCGCGAGGTCGTTCGTTTTGCGATCAAAGCGGGTCTTGCCGTTCACGGCGAAATCGCCGAGGTCGCAAAGATGGACAGAAAAAATTACTGCTACCCCGACCTTTCAAAGGCGTATCAAATCAGCCAGCTTTACGCTCCGCTGATTATCGGCGGTTATGTTGAGCTGTCAAACGGCAGAAAAATCCGCCTTCATCACATTCATATCGAGGAGGACGCCGGAAAGCTTATTCATCAGCACGGCGACACCTACGTTGACTACAACCGCGGCGGCGTTCCGCTTATTGAAATTGTGTCCGAACCCGACATCCGCTCAATTGACGAGGCAAAGGAATATGTTGAAAAGCTGCAGCAGGTAATGCGCTACATCGGCATTTCCGACTGCAAAATGCAGGAAGGCTCAATGCGCTGCGACGTAAACATTTCGGTTCGTCCCGAGGGCAGCGATAAGTTCGGCACGCGCACCGAAATCAAAAATATGAACTCCATCACCAATATCGCGAAGGCGATGGAGTATGAATACGACCGTCAGGTCGACCTGCTTGAAAGCGGCGGCAAGGTGGTTCAGGAAACCCTGCGCTACGACGACGCCACCGGCACAACCTCCTCAATGAGAAGCAAGGAGGACGCGCACGACTACCGTTATTTCCGCGACCCTGATTTGGTGACAATCAACGTTCCGCGAGAAGAAGTTGAAGCGCTTAAAGCCGAGCTTCCCGAGCTTCCGGCCGACAAATGCAGACGTTATACCGACGAGCTCGGACTTCCCGAAAAGGACGCTCAGCTGCTTACAAAATACCGCAAAATCAGCGAATATTTCGACAAGGCAATCGAAGGCGTTAAGTCGCCCAAGACCGTTTCAAACTTCATCATCGGTCAAATCTTCCGCCGAACCGAAACCGAAAGCGACAAGGAAGCCTTTGACGTAGCCACAACCCCGGCTCAGCTCAACGAGCTTGTAAAGCTTCTTGACAGCGGCAAAATCCGTAATAACCTTGCCAAGTCAACGCTTGAAAAAATGCTTGACAGCGGCAAGGGCGCGCTTGAATTCATCAGCGAAAGCGACATGGGCGGAGTTGACGACAACGCTTTGCTCGAGCTTTGCAAAAACGCTGTCGAGGGCAACCCAAAGGCTGTTGAGGACTACAAAAACGGCAAGGAAAAGGCAATTAAAGCCCTTGTGGGCAACGTAATGAAAAACAGCCGCGGCAAAGCGGACGCTATGGCGGCTGAGGCAAAGATTAAGGAATTAATCGGCTGATTCGGCTGATTATGTTAAAAAAATTAAGGACGACTCGTAAAAATGAGCCGTCCTTTTTGTTTAAGCTTATTTATATCTTTTTCCGCCCTTTGGCTTTGCTTTGGGAATGTCGGCGGTGTCATACTTGCTCGCGTTTTTTGAAGCTCTTGAGTAACCGTCGTCATAATCGTTGTCGGAACGGTAACGCGGCGCTCCGGCGGAATGTGAGCCGGAAGAATGTGATACTCCGCCTGCCGCAATTTTCTTGCGTCTCATGATTGCCGAAACAATAAGGTATACAAAACCCGCAAGGCTTAATACTATCATTCCTATGCCGATCACCAGAACCAAATGACCGTTGTCCTCCTTGGCGGTGTTTTTCTGAATAAAGGAAAAGTCGTCGCCGTCGGAAGATGTGCCCTTTGAAGCCTTTTCAAGGCTTTTCTTAATATCGTTCCAGTCGTTCTTGGAAAGCTCGTTTACGTCAATATTGCTTTCGGTTTTTACAAGAGGAACCGAAGGAGCCGTGCTGACCGGCGGGTCGTAGTTCTGACCGCCGCCTACATATACGTCGGACTGGTCGCTGTGTTCGTTGCCGTCGCTGTCATAGTAAACGGTGCCCGAACCGCTGCTGTCTGAGCTGCCCGAACTGCCGCTGTCGGAGCTTCCGCCGCCCGAGTTTCCGCCGCCGGAGTTGCCGCCCGAACCGGGATCGACATAAGGCGGTTCCGTGTAAACAGGCTCCGGAGTAACGGGATCCGTGTATACAGGCTCAGGCTCGGGAGTAATCGGGTCGGTGTAAACCGGCTCGGGATCCACCGCGGGAGCGTCGCCTCCGGGAGTTTCGCTGCCCTGGGAAGCCTGAGATTCGGCAAAAGCCGGAACTGAAAATACAGTGATTGCGCTAAAACAAAATATCAGTGCCAAAAGAGCTGTTATGAGTCTTGAATGTTTGGTCATACATATCTCCTTTCTACACATTAAGAGACGTTTTAACCCTCCGTGCTGTCTGTTGCGGGAGCGGTTGTGGCCTTAACTGCCTTAAAGAACATCTTGGGGTCGTAGCTGTCCACGATACCGTTCTTTTCATACTTAAGCTTGCCGGCAAGCTCCTTGAGGTAGTCGGTAAATTCTTCCGACTTCATCTTGGTAAGAACCTGCTTTTTCTGGCTGCCGTCCTTAAGGTAGGTTTTCGCAACGTCCTTAATGCTGTCCTTGTAAATGAAGTAAAGCATGGCGTTTTCTTTTTCACCGACGGTAATTGTTGTCGCTTTTTTGTCGCCCAGCTTTTTAAGGGCTTTCTTAAAGTCGTCGCCCATCGAAACGCTTTCAAGCTGCTCGGTGGCGGACGTCGGTTCAATTGTGTCGTCGCCGCTCTTCTTTTGATAAGCCTTGGTTATGTCGTCAAGCTTTTTGCCGTTGTCGTTGATGTCCTTGGAATAGCCTTCAAACTGATCCTTAAGCTCTTTAATCTTTTTGTCGTCCATAGCTATGTTTTTCTGCTGACCCGCTTCGTCGGTTGATGAGGTGTAAAGCGGAGCGCTGAAATAGCTGTAGCTTACATAGTTGTCGGTAAAGTATTTGTTAAGCTCGTCGTCCTTAACTTCCTTTGAGCCGCCCTTGCCGTAAACCGCGTCGAACAAAGCGTCCTGCTTTACGCTCATGTCGGCGTAAACATAGGAAAAGCTTTCAAGCGAAATACCGTAGGGTGAGTATGTTGTGCTCAAAGCCGGAGTTTGCTGATACTGCTGCTGAACGCCGACCTCCCAGTACTGCTTTGCCTGGTTTCTGTACTCGGTCAAAGCAGCCTCGTCGTAGGTTGCGTTTTCAACCTTCATCTGCTCTTCAACAACCAAAAAGCTGAGGCAGCTTTCTTCGGCTTTTTTCTTAATCCACGTGCGCGCGATTTCTTTGTTGCCGTCGTCGTCGGTGATTTCCATATCAAGCCACGAATCTTTTTCGCTGTCATAATCCTTAAGCTTTTCGGCGTAGGTTTTTGCCTGAGAATAAGCTCCGCTAAGGCAATAGATGTAAACGCCTGTGGAAAGCTCTTTTACTTCTGACTTGTAAGACCATTCTTTGTTAAGGCTGCAGCCCGCCGCGACAGCGGTAAAAGCAATCATAAGAGCCAAAACCAAAGAACCCAGTTTAATTGAGGGTTTCATATTATTTACCATCCTTACAGAAAATTCCCCTACAGCGGCAAAATCAGCCGCGGCGTATGGGTGCGTACTTTATAAGTATACACAAAAAATTTTAAATTGTCTACAATTTCTCAAAATTTTATTAAAATTTCACATTATTTTCACACTTGCCTTGCTCTCAAAGCTTAAACAGCTCCTTAAGCAGCTCGACGGAGGTTTTTTTGCCGTCGATTTTTATGCTTACAAAGGGCTTTGAGCCGCCGTTAAGCGAAGCCTTGCCGTTTAACGCAATCAGCAGGTCTGCCGTAACGGGGGACTTAAGCTCCTTTACAAACAGGTTTACAGCTGCGTCTGTCTGGCGGATTTCGTAAATACCCATCGAATGAGCCTTGTTGCGTATCAGCGCGACGTCAATCAGCCCGTCAACAGACCGCGGAATTTTGCCGAAGCGGTCAACAAGCTCGTCGCGCACGTCGGCGGCGTCCTCCGGGCTGCGGATGTCCGCAATCCGTCGGTAAACGTCAAGCCTCAGGGTAAGGCTTTCCACATAGCTTTCGGGGATGTGCGCGTCAATGTTCAGGTCAATCAGGCAGTCAAGGTCGCCGCTTTGCGCTTCAACGCCCTTTTCCTCGTTAACGGCTTCGCCCAAAAGCCTGAGGTACATGTCGTAGCCCACGCTTTCCATGTGGCCGTGCTGTTGGGCGCCCATGATGTTGCCGGCGCCTCTGAGCTCCAAATCCCGCATCGCGATTTTGAAGCCGCTTCCGAATTCCGTGTATTCTCTTATCGCGGACAGCCTTTTCTGCTGTATTTCCGTCAGCACCTTTTGGGGACGGAAGGTGAAGTAGGCGTAGGCGCGCCGTGCGCTTCTGCCTACGCGTCCGCGCAGCTGATGAAGCTGTGAAAGTCCCATGCGGTCGGCGTTTTCAATGATAAGGGTGTTGGCGTTCGGCAAATCCACACCGGTTTCGATTATCGTGGTGCACACCAAAACGTCAACCTCCTGGTCAAGCATCTGCCGCCAAACCTCGCTCAGCTCGTGCTCCTTCATTTTGCCGTGGCCGATCGCGATTCTGGCTTCCGGCACAGCCTCCAAAATCCGGTTCGCGCAGGAGCTTATTGTTTCGACGTCGTTGTGCAGGTAAAAAACCTGACCTCCGCGCCTTAACTCGCGGCGTATAGCCTCGTTTATTACCGCCGGGTCGTGTTCAAGCACATAGGTCTGCACCGGCTGGCGGTTAAGCGGAGCTTCCTCGATTACGCTCATGTCGCGCAGACCGCTCATCGCCATGTTCAGCGTGCGCGGAATAGGCGTTGCGGAAAGCGTAAGCACGTCTACGTTTTTTACAAGCTCCTTAAAGCGTTCCTTCTGTCCGACGCCGAAGCGCTGCTCCTCGTCAATTATCGCAAGCCCCAGGTCGCGGAAAACAACGTCCTTCTGCACAAGCCTGTGCGTGCCTACGACCATGTCGATTTCTCCGCGCTTAAGTTTTTCCAAAATCTCCTTTTGCTGCTTTGGGGTGCGGAAGCGCGACAAAAGCTCAACTCTTATCGGGTAGCCCTCAAAACGCTTGGTGACCGTCTGGTAATGCTGCCACGCCAAAATTGTTGTGGGGCACAGCAGAGCGCATTGCTTTGAATCCGCCACGCACTTGAACGCCGCCCTGAGCGCGACCTCTGTTTTTCCGAAGCCTACGTCTCCGCACAAAAGTCTGTCCATCGGCGAGGTTTTTTCCATGTCGCGCTTAATTTGCTCGGCACATTCAAGCTGGTCGGGGGTTTCCTCGTACTCAAAGCCTGCCTCAAAATCGCGCTGCCATTCGCCATCGCGCGAAAAAGCGTAGCCCTTTGCCTTCATCCTTGCGGAATAAAGCGCAATCAACTCCTTGGCTATGTCCTTTACCGAGGTTTTTACCCTTGCCTTCGCCTTTTGCCAGTCCTGAGAACCAAGGCGGTTCAGCTTGACTCTGCCGTTTTCCTGAGCGCCTATATATTTCGCGACCATGTCAAGCTGGGTGACGGGCACGTAAAGCACGTCGCCCTTGGCGTAGTCAATCTTGATGTAATCTTTGGTGATTCCGTGCGTATCAATTTTGCGTATGCCGCTGAAAACGCCAATTCCGTGCACGCTGTGAACAACGTAATCGCCGACGCTGAGCTCGGAAAGGCTGTAAATTTCCTGACCTTCCTTTTTTGCCCTGCGCTTTTTTGGCCGCGGGCGGTAGGCGTTTTGACCGTAGGTGATAAGGAAAAATTTGTCTGCGGGGCTTTCAAAGCCGGCGCTCAGCGCTCCCTCGCTAACGTAAATCCTGCCCTTGGCAAGCGTTTTCGGGTTTTCGGCGTACTCAACGTCAAAGCCGTCGCCCTTAAGGCTTTCGTAAAGGTTGTTTGCCGCCCTTGACGTGCCTGCCAAAATAATACCTCGGCTGTTTTTTGAGTAAAGTCCCTTCAAATCCTCGCTGAGCTGGTTGTACGATCCGTTCCACTGCGCAAGCTGCTTAAGCGTAAAGCTGTAGGTTTCGCTTAACGGCAGGTCAACGCTGCCGTGTACAAAGCCCTCAAGCAAGGTTGCTCCGTGAGCGGCAAAGAGTTCGGTACATTCGTTCCAGCTGAGCGAAAACCTGTCGAAGCCGCGTGCGAGAATTCCGTCGGAAAAGCCCTGCTTCAAAAGCTCGGAGTTTTGGAAATCCGTCGCCCTGCCTCTGTCGCGGATATTGTTGTATTCGGAAAGGAACAGCAGGGAATCGCGGTCGAAGTAGTCAAAAAGCGACCCGGGCTTATCGTAAAGCTGTCCCATAAATTTGTCGGCGTTTGAAAGTGTAATTCCGGCGCGTATCTGCTCGGCCTCGGCATACAGCCTTTCGCGCGCCTTAGCCGCGGTTTTTCCGCGAAGCGTGCCTGCCGCGCGTGTGATTTTGTCGGCAAGCGCGTTCCTGTCCTCAATAATTATCTCGGTTGACGGCGTAAGGCTTATTTCGCCGGCTTTTTTAAACCTGCGCTGGGTTTCGATGTCAAAATAGCTCAGGTCGGTTATTTCGTCGCCCCAAAACTCCGCGCGAACGGGGTATTCCGCGTCCGGCATAAAAAAGTCAAGGATTCCGCCCCTGAGCGAAAACTGACCGCTGCCCTCAACCGCGTCAAAGCGTTCGTAGCCAAGCAGGGTAAGCGCCCTGACAGCCTTTTCAACGGGAACTTCTCTGCCTTCCCTCAGGAAAAGAATTGAGTTCAGAAGCACGTCGCGCGGCACGGTAAGCTGGCACGCCGCGTCAACGCAGGCAATAACCGCGTCGCAGCTGCGGTCGGCGGCCTTTAAAAGCACCTTCAGCCGTTCGTGCTCATATTCACGCGAACGGCTTTGAATATTCAAAAAGTTGTAATCCCTCACCGGGTATACAAGCGCGTTCATGCCCATGCAGCAAAGGTCGTTGCACAGGGTTTGAGCCTCGCGTTCGTCGGAGGCAATGCACAGCGCCGGTTCCCCGCGCGAAGAACACAGCGCGTAAATAAGGCTTGCCTTTGTCACCGGCGAAAGCCCCGAAACGCAAACGGTCCTTCCGCGCTTCATGTTTTTGTCAAGCGAGGCAAATACGGAATTTTTCCGCAGCGTTTCTTTGATAAATTTCATTTGTTTCATTTTAACCGTTATAAAGATTCATCGCTCTGTCGATATTTCCCCCGACAATCAGCTCCGCGGCGGAATACGCGTCCTCGAATTTTTCCTCAAGCAGCTTTTTTTCGCTGTCCGTAAATCTTGACAGCACCCAGTCCGCCAAATCCCACTGAGGATTAGGCTTTGCGCCTATGCCTATTTTTATGCGCGGAAAGGCGTCGCTGCCGCTTAAATATATTATGCTTCTCATGCCCTTCTGACCGCCGTCGCTGCCCTTGGCGCGAATTCGCATCTTGCCGACGTCAAGCGAAATATCGTCAAAAATAACCAGCACGTTTTCGGGCGGAAGCTTGTAAAAATTCATCGCCTCAACAACCGCCTGACCGCTGTTGTTCATGTAGGTTGTCGGCTTCATCAGCAAAACCTTTTTGCCGCCCATAACACATTCGCCCGTGTAGCTTTTGAATTTCACGCGGTTTACGCGGCAGCCCTGTTTTTCGGCGATGTAATCAAGCGCGAGCCAACCTGTGTTGTGGCGTGTGTTCTCATATTTTTTGTCGGGGTTTCCCAAGCCTGTAATGATGTATTCAACGGAACCGCCGTAGTTTTTTCTTCCAAACATTGATTCTCCTGTAACGCAGACAGGGCGGACTTGCCGTTTCGGTAAGTCCGCCTGACGCTTTATATTGTTTTAATTAGTGTTTTAAATCAGTTAAAAGCCGGGGTAAAGGGCTTGTCGTTGTAAATTCTTGCAATAGCCTCGGCAAAAATGGGAGCGGTGGGGAGGAAGGTGAACTTGTCAATCTTCTTCTCCTCGGGAACGGGAATCGTGTCTAAGAGGATAACCTCTTTGATAGCGCTGTTCTGAATTCGCTCAATTGCGGGGCCCGAAAGCACCGCGTGGGTCGCGCAGGCGTAAACCTCGGTCGCTCCGCCCTTTTCAACAATGGCGTTGGCGGCGTTGCAAAGGGTGCCTGCCGTGTCGATCATATCGTCAACAAGGATAACCTTCTTGCCCTTGGCGTCGCCGATGATGTTCATAACCTCGCAAACGTTCGCCTTGGGTCTGCGCTTGTCAATGATGGCAAGGCTTGTGCCGATTTTCGAGGCGAAGTTTCTTGAACGTGTAACCGAACCGAGGTCGGGAGAAACGACAATGTAATCGTCGGCGTTGGAGCCGATTTTTTCCTTCATGTGGTTTGCAAGAATTCCCGCGCCGTGAAGGTGGTCTACGGGAATGTTGAAGAATCCCTGAATCTGGTTTGCGTGCAAATCCATTGTCAAAACACGGTCAGCGCCCGCGGTTGTGATGATGTCGGCGCAAAGCTTTGCGGAAATCGGATCTCTTGCCTTGGCTTTTCTGTCCTGTCTTGCGTATCCGAAATACGGCATAACGGCTGTAATTCTTGCCGCGGAAGCTCTTTTCATGGCGTCAATCATGATTAAAAGCTCCATGAGGTTGTCGTTTACGGGCGTGCAGGTGGACTGAACAATAAAGCAGTCGCTGCCTCTTACAGACTCGTGCAGTGAAACGGCAATTTCACCGTCGGAAAAATGCGTGCAGTCGCTTTTGCCCAGCGGAAGACCGAGACAGCCTGCAATTCCCTGAGCAACGTCTACGTTTGAATTGCCCGAGAAAATTTTGATGTCCTTACCGTGAAAATTCATGTGTGAACTCTCCTTTTCCTTGATATCCTCTTTGTATGTCTGATGATTTATGTGTGAAATTTATGATTAATCAGCAGGAGTATCCCTTTGCCCTCGCGATTTCGTTAAGCTCCTCAAGCTGCGCGGGGTCGTTTGCGCCCAAAACAGCGTCGCTGCATTCGGCTGTGTACGCGCCCGCCTTTTTGCCGTCGTCAATCAAAAGCTTAACCGCGTCGGGAAGGTAATATTCGTTCGCCTTGTTGTTGCTTGTAATCCTGTGGAGCACGCTCAAAAGCTCCCTGCAGTCAAACCAGTATCCGCCGGAATTAACCTCGTCGATTCTGCGCGTTTCCTCGTCCGCGTCCTTGTGCTCGACAATAGCCTTAAGGCTGCCGTTTTCGTCGCGCACAATCCTGCCGTAGCCCTCGGGATCGTCCACCCTTGCGGAAATAACGGTCACGGCGCAGCCGTCCGCTGTGTGCTGCTTAAGCGAATTTTCAATGGTTTCGCTTGTCATAAACGGAGCGTCGCCGTTTAATATAACAACGTTGCCGTCGTGCTGTTTAAGAAAGTCCTCAGCCATCATTACGGCGTGGCCTGTGCCCAGGCGCTGTGCCTGATACACGCTTTCAACCACAAAATCAAGGCTTGAAAGGTACTCCTCAATACATTCCTTTTTGTATCCCTTTACAATGCAAATGTCGTCAATACCCGCTTTTCTCAGCGCGTTCATAACCCACAAAAGCATGGGCTTGCCCAAAACCTCGGAAAGTGTTTTGGGTTTTTGCGACTTCATTCGTTTTCCCTCGCCTCCGGCAAGGATAATTGCGCAGTTGCTCATAAAACTACCTCTTTGCTACATGTATACAGCGTTATCCTACATATTAATTTTACACATAAAAACCGCATTTTTCAAGTGTAAAAGCCAAAAAAACCGCAATAATCGGCAATTTAAACGATTTATACAATATTCATAAAATTTCCCGATGTTTTTTATAAGAAAAAATTTTAAAAAAATGTAGCTATTTTTGCCTTTATTTGGTATAATATCATGTAGGCTTATATATGTTGGCAGGATTATTTTTGAGGTTCTGCCAAAGCCATATATTTCAATTTTTAGGAGGATTACCAAAATGGCAAACAAATGGGTTTACCTTTTTTCCGAAGGTAATGCAAACATGCGTGAACTCCTCGGCGGTAAGGGCGCTAACTTGGCTGAAATGACAAGCATGGGTCTTCCCGTTCCCCAGGGCTTCACCATTACAACCGAAGCTTGTACTCAGTATTATGAGGACGGCAGAAAAATCAATGACGAAATCATGAACCAGATTAACGAGTATATCGTTAAGATGGAAGAAATCACCGGCAAAAAGTTCGGCGATAAGGAAAATCCGCTCCTCGTTTCCGTTCGTT
>DOUO01000012.1 GCA_003520555.1 Oscillospiraceae bacterium | reverse complement strand
AAGGGCAAGGCTACCCGCGGCAACAAGGTGACCTACGGTGAGTACGGCTTACAGGCACTTCAGCCCGCATGGATAACCTCGAACCAGATCGAGGCAGCGCGTATCGCAATGACCCGTTACTGCAAGAGATTTGGTAAGGTTTGGATCAAGATTTTCCCTGACAAGCCTATCACCGCAAGACCTGCCGAAACCCGTATGGGTAAAGGTAAAGGTAACGTTGAGTATTGGGTAGCAGTTGTTAAGCCCGGCAGAGTTATGTTCGAACTCGGCGGTGTTGATGAAGCAACCGCAAGAGAAGCTATGCGTCTTGCCGCTAACAAGCTCCCTATCAAGTGTAAATTTGTGAAGAAAGAGGAGGGTGAGCAGTAATGAAAGCTTCAGATATCAGAGAACTCACAGGTGAAGAGCTTCAGACAAAGCTCACCGAGCTTAAGGAAGAGCTTTTCAATCTTCGTTTTCAGCTTGCTGTTAATCAGCTCGAAAACTCAAACAGAATCGGTGCCGTAAAGAAGGACATTGCAAGAGTATCCACCGTTCTTCGTCAGCGTGAGCTCAACGGCACAGTAGACTAAGAGAGGAGGACTTAACAGTGAGTGACAGAAACATGAGAAAGACTGTTGTAGGCAGGGTTGTTTCCGACAAAATGGACAAGACAATCGTTGTTGCCGTTGAAGACAGTGTTAAGCATAAGCTTTATAACAAAATTGTTAAGCGTACCGTTCGCTTTAAGGCACACGACGAAAACAACGAGTGCGGCGTAGGCGACCGTGTAAAGATTATGGAGACCCGTCCTCTTTCTAAGGATAAAAGATGGAGACTCGTCGAGATTATTGAGAAAGCTAAATAAGTTTAGCGGCAAACAGATAAGCCAAGGTTGCACGTTTTTGGCGTGTAACAGCAGGGCTTAATACAGATAAGGAGGAATCTACTGTGATTCAGCAGCAAACCATCCTCAAGGTTGCCGACAACACCGGCGCAAAGGAACTTATGTGCATTCGTGTACTCGGCGGTACCAGAAGGAGATATGCCAACATCGGCGATATTATAGTTGCTTCAGTTAAAAAAGCAGCACCCGGCGGCGTTGTTAAAAAGGGCGACGTTGTAAGAGCTGTTGTCGTTCGTTCCGCAAAGGGCGTAAGACGCGAAGACGGCACTTACATCCGTTTTGATGAAAACGCAGCTGTTATTATTAAGGAAGATAAGAACCCCCGCGGTACTCGTATCTTCGGACCCGTAGCAAGAGAGCTTCGTGACAAGGACTTCATGAAGATTTTGTCACTTGCTCCGGAAGTACTTTAATGGAGGTGTCACAATGAGTAAAGTTCATGTAAAAACAGGCGACACCGTTATCGTAATCAGCGGTAAGGATAAGGGCAAAAAAGGCCAGGTTATGGCTGTAAGCCCCAAAGAAGGCAAAGTTATTGTAGAAAAAGTTAACATGGTATCCAAGCATGTTAAGCCCAGAAAGATGGGTGAACAGGGCGGCATTATTAAGGCCGAGGGTGCTATGTACGCTTCAAAGGTTCAAATCGTTTGTCCGCGCTGCAAAAAGCCCACAAGAGTAGGTCATAAGCTTTATGAGGACGGCTCAAAGGGCAGAATTTGCGCTAAATGCGGCGAAGCGCTTTAAGGAGGAAATAAGATATGGCAAGACTTAAAGAATATTATTCAAAAGAAGTTGCACCTGCTCTTATGTCAAAGTTCTCCTACAAGAGCACTATGCAAATTCCGAAGCTTGACAAAATCGTTGTCAACGTCGGCGCGGGTGAAGCAAGAGAAAACTCAAAGGTTATCGACGCTATCTGCAAGGATCTCTCACAGATTACCGGTCAGAAGCCGCTTGTTTGCCGTGCAAGAAAGTCAGTCGCTAACTTCAAGCTCAGAGAAGGCATGCCCATCGGCGTAAAGGTAACACTTCGCGGCGACAGAATGTATGAATTCCTTGACAGATTCTTCAACGTAGCCCTCCCCCGCGTAAGAGACTTCAGAGGTATCAACCCCAACTCTTTCGACGGCAGAGGCAACTACAGCATGGGTCTTAAGGAACAGCTCATTTTCCCTGAGATTGACTATGATAAGATTGACAAGGTTCGCGGTATGGACATCTGTTTTGTAACAACCGCGAAAACAGACGAAGAGGCTCGTGAGCTCTTAAAGCTGATGGGCGCACCGTTTTCAAAGTAAGGAGGGATTGTTGTGGCTAAGACATCAATGAAAGTTAAACAGCAGAGAAAGCAGAAGTTCTCTACAAGAGAATATTCAAGATGTAACATCTGCGGAAGACCACACGCCTACCTCCGCAAGTATGGTATTTGTCGTATTTGCTTCCGTGAGCTCGCTTACAAGGGCGAAATCCCGGGTGTAAAGAAAGCAAGCTGGTAAGCAAGGAGGATAAAAGGTAATGCAGATTACAGATACAATAGCTGATTTACTTACAAGAATTCGTAACGCTAACGCAGCTAAGCATGATTCTGTTGAAATTCCTGCTTCAAACCTCAAGAAATCTATTTGTCAGATTCTTGCAGACGAAGGCTACATCAAGAATTTCACAGTTATTGAGGACGGCAAGCAGGGCATCATCAAGGTTACTCTTAAGTACCTTGAGGGCAAAAGACCGGTTATCACAGGTCTCAGAAGAGTGTCAAAGCCCGGTTTGCGTATTTACAGCAATGCAGAAGATATGCCTAAGGTAATGAAGGGCCTTGGCGTTGCAATTATTTCAACATCTAAGGGTGTAATGACAGACCGCGAAGCAAGAGCACAGCATGTCGGCGGCGAGGTTCTGGCTTACATCTGGTAAGAGGAGGTGCGATAATGTCTCGAATTGGAAGAAAACCTATAAATATTCCCGCCGGAGTTGAGGTAAAAATCGACAACGGTGTTATCACTGTCAAGGGACCTAAGGGTACTTTGGACATGAAGTACAACCAGAATATGACAGTAGAGGTCAAGGGCGCTGAAATTGAAGTAAGCCGTCCCGACGACAAAAAAGAAAACCGTTCGCTTCACGGCCTTACAAGAACACTTATCCACAATATGGTGGTTGGCGTTACAGACGGCTACAAAAAGGAGCTTAAGGTTAACGGCGTAGGTTACCGTGTTCAAAAGCAGGGCAACAAGTGCGTTATGAACCTCGGTTATTCACACCAGGTTATTGTTGAGGATACCCAGGACATCAAAATTGAAGTTCCGGACCCCAACACCATCATCATCGTCGGCATTGATAAGCAAAAGGTTGGTCAGTTTGCTGCCGAGGTTAGAGAAAAACGTCCGCCCGAACCCTATAAGGGCAAAGGTATTAAGTACGTTGACGAATATATCCGCCGCAAGGAAGGCAAGGCCGGTAAGGGTAAATAATTAAGGAGTGAAAAATAATGGTAAGCAGACCTGATACAAAAAAGGCACGCGCAAAACGCCATAAGAGAGTCCGCGGTAAAATCAGCGGTACTGCTCAGTGCCCGCGTTTGTGCGTATTCCGCTCCACCAACAACATCTACGCTCAGATTATTGATGACGTAGCCGGTGTTACTCTTGCCCAGGCTTCAAGCCTTGACAAGACCATCACAGGTAATGGCGGAAATAAAGAAGCAGCAAGAGCAGTCGGCAAGCTCGTAGCAGAGCGCGCCAAGGAAAAGAACATCGCCACGGTTGTATTCGACAGAGGCGGAAATATTTATCACGGCCGTGTTAAGGAATTGGCCGAAGGCGCTCGCGAGGGCGGCCTCAATTTCTAAGGAACAGGAGGAATAACTTTGGCTAATAAAGTAGAAGCAACAGGCGAATTAAAGGAAAGAGTAGTTACCATTAACCGTGTATCAAAGACGGTTAAGGGCGGCCGTATCTTCAAGTTTGCAGCTTTGGTAGTTGTAGGCGACGGCAACGGCACCGTTGGTTTCGGTATCGGCAAGGCGGGCGAAGTTCCCGACGCTATCCGCAAGGGCATTGAGGACGCCAAGAAAAACCTTATGAAGGTTTCGCTCAGAGGCACTACCATTCCGCACGAAATCATCGGCGAATACGGCGCAGGCAGAGTTCTTATGAAGCCCGCTGCTCCCGGTACCGGTGTAATCGCCGGCGGTCCTGTCCGTGCGGTTGTTGAAGCCGTTGGTATCAAGGATATCAGAACAAAGGCTCTGCGTTCAAACAACCCCTGCAATGTTGTTAGAGCAACACTTCAGGGACTCGGCGCTCTCAGAACCGCCGAAGAGGTTGCCGCTATCCGCGGTAAATCCGTAAAGGAAATTTTATAATAAGGGAGGTTGCAGGTAATGACAGTAAAATTAGTTAAAAGCCTTATCGGCTCTAAAAAAGATCAGATTGCAACCGCCCATGCTTTGGGTCTGAGAAAAATCGGCGACACATCAACACAGCCCGATAACGCTCAGACAAAGGGTAAGGTAGCAAAAATCATCCACCTCGTAGAGGTTAGTGAAGCGTAAGCAAGGAGGTGCGAACTATGAAGTTACATGAACTTTCACCGGTTGAGGGCTCAAAGAAAGGCTCAAGAAGAATCGGCAGAGGTCACGGCTCAGGCTGGGGAAAAACAGCCGGTAAGGGACAAAAAGGACAGAAGTCGCGTTCAGGCGGAAGCATCCGTCCGGGCTTTGAAGGCGGTCAGATGCCTTTGCAGCGTCGTGTCCCCAAGAGAGGTTTCAACAACATCTTTGCAAAAAACGTAGTTGCTATTAACCTCAGCACATTAAACAGAAAGTTTAACGATGGCGACACTGTTGATGTGGAGGCGCTTAAGGCTGCCGGCGTTGTTAAAAACGGTTTTGACGCAGTTAAGGTGCTCGGCAACGGCAAGCTTGAAAAAAAACTCACTGTTAAGGTTTCTGCTTTTTCCGAATCAGCTAAAGCCGCTATTGAGGCTGCGGGCGGAAAGGCAGAGGTGATTTAAGTTGTTTAAAATAATTAAAAACGCTTGGTCAATTCCCGACCTGAGAAAAAAGATTTTATTCACACTTTTGATTATCATTGTGTTCAGAGTAGGTTCGGTTATCCCCGTTCCGTTTCTTGACACAAACGTACTTGCGGAGGTTATGACTCCCAGCCAGGACCTTACCGACGCAAGCACAAACATGGTGGCATACCTGAACACACTTTCGGGCGGCGCTTTTTCAAACGCAACCCTGTTCGCTATGGGTATCACACCTTACATCAACAGCTCAATTATCATCCAGCTTCTCTGCGTAGCTATCCCCGCTCTTGAAAGACTTACAAAAGAGGGCGAAGCCGGCAGACGCAAGATTGGTACAATAACGCGTTACGTAACCGTGGCGCTGGGTCTTATCCAGGGTACAGCTTACTTCTTCTATCTGAAGAACACAGTCTGCACAACCCAGGGCAGCCAGTACTACGGTCAGCACATCACAGTTTATAACGAAGGCTTC
>DOUO01000064.1:1329-3045 GCA_003520555.1 Oscillospiraceae bacterium | reverse complement strand
ACTGTTCATTTTGAGCGGTCGCGCAGGCGAATTTTTAAAAATTGAAAGTATAATAAGTATAAAAGGCATATCGCAAAAAAAGGGGTTCGGTCTTTCGGCCGAACCTCCTGTTTTTTACGCTGAATAGTGGTGCGCTTTGTCAAGCAGCATATCCTTGACCTTCATCAGCCTTGTACGGCTTGAGCGGTCGTTTTCCTCCAGCTTCATGGAAATGTATTTAATTGTTTCCTGATATCTGGGAATCATAACATGTTCAAGCGAATTAACGCGGCGGCGTGTTTTTTCAATCTCCGCCGACATCAGCTCGCAGCTTTTTTCGTACTGAGCAAGCTTAATCAGGTCGGGAAGCACCCTGTCAAGGCTTTGAACCGCGTCGTCAAGCTCAAACGACGTAAACGCGAAGCCGTAGGGGAAGATGTCGCCCTCGTTGCCTGTGCGCGCTTCGGTTTCAAACTGCGGAATTTCAACGCTCATCACGTTTTTGGCTCCAACCTCAACGCTCAGCCTTTGCTTCGGGCTCAAAAGCGAACCGTCAAGGCTTTCCTTGCTCATAACGGCGCCCGCGTTAACAAAGTGGGCGTTGCAGCTTTCGAGCTCGCGCTCAACCTTTTCGCGCAAATCCTTTGTTTCCCTGACCAAATCAAGGAACTGCCGCATAAGCTCGTCGCGCTTGTCCTTGAGCATTTTATGTCCGCGCACAGCGGTAACAAGCTGTTTTTTCAGCTTGCTGAGCTGCATACGCGTAGGATTTACATTCATTATAGCCATATTTTTACCTCGTTAATGCACGATTTGCAATTCTTGACCTAAAAGCCTTCGTCATTGCTTTCCGTAGAATTCGTCAAGCATATCGTCCTTAATACGCTTAAGCTCGCTTCTGGGAAGAATCTGCAAAAGCTTCCAGCCTATGTCAAGGGTTTCCTCAATGCTGCGGTTGGCTTCGTAGCCCTGTGAAACATATTCGCGCTCAAACGCCTCGGCAAACTCGGCGTACTTTTTGTCCATGTCGGTCAAAGCCGCCTCGCCCAAAATAACCATAAGCTCTCTTGCGTCCTTGCCGCGCGCGTAGGCGGCAAAAAGCTGGTTCATTGTGGCGGCGTGGTCCTTACGCGTTCTGTCGGGACCGATACCCTTGTCCTTAAGACGTGAAAGCGACGGCAAAACGTCAATGGGCGGAGTAACGCCCTTGCGGTAAAGCTCACGGCTTAAAATAATCTGACCTTCGGTAATATATCCCGTAAGGTCGGGAATCGGGTGGGTTTTGTCATCCTCGGGCATGGTGAGAATCGGAATAAGCGTAATTGAGCCTTCCTTGCCTCTTAAGCGTCCCGCTCTTTCATACAGGGTCGCGAGGTCGGTGTACATGTAACCGGGGTATCCGCGTCTGCCGGGAACCTCCTTGCGCGCGGCGGAAACCTCGCGCAGGGCGTCGGCGTAGTTTGTGATATCGGTCATAATTACAAGCACGTGCATGCCCAGGTCAAACGCAAGGTACTCGGCAGCGGTTAAAGCCATTTTCGGGGTGGCAATACGCTCGATAGCCGGGTCGTTCGCAAGGTTTACGAACATTACGGTACGGTCAATCGCGCCTGTTTCCTTAAAGGACTGAACAAAGTAGTCCGACTCCTCAAAGGTAATACCCATCGCGGCAAAAACAACGGCAAACTGCTCGTCCTTGCCTCGTACCGTTGCCTGACGCGCAATCTGCGCCGCAAG
>DOUO01000064.1:457-1205 GCA_003520555.1 Oscillospiraceae bacterium | reverse complement strand
CCGTCAATCGCGGAAACGCCCGTCTGGATAAACTCCTGCGGATAGTTGCGCGCGGCGGGGTTCATGGGAGTGCCGTTGATGTCAAGTCTTTTTTCGGGAATAAGCGCGGGGCCGTCGTCAATAGGATTGCCCAGGCCGTCAAAAACACGGCTTAACATGTCCGGGGAAACGGGAAGCTCCATGCTCCTTCCCAAAAACCTTACCTTTGAATCGGCAAGGTTAATGCCCGCGGCGGATTCAAAAAGCTGAACCAAAGCGTTGCTGCCCTCAACCTCAAGCACCTTGCAGCGGCGTGTTTCGCCGTTGGGAAGCTCAATTTCGCCAAGCTCGTCATATTTTACGTCCTCGACGTCGCTGATCATCATCAGAGGACCTGCTACCTCTCGTATTGTACGGTATTCCTTCGGCATCAGTCATCACTCCTTTTCAGTACGTCGTCAATTTCGCTTTGAAGCTGCGCCTGAATACTCTCGAACTCAGCCTCAACCTTGTTTTCGGGTTCATATTTAAAACGTCCTATTCTTTCGCGGACGGGCATGTTTACAAGCAGCTCAATGTCGGCGCCGCTGTTCAGCGCGTCAAGAGCCTTGTCATAGTAGCTCAAAATCGCCCTCATCATCAGCACCTGCTTGGGAAGCGAGGTGTAGGTGTCGGTGGGGTCAAACGCGTTCTGGTGCAGGTAGTCCTCACGGATTGAACGCGCGCTTTCAAGCTTTAAGCGGTCGGGCGCGGACAACGCGTCCATACC
>DOUO01000064.1:0-290 GCA_003520555.1 Oscillospiraceae bacterium | reverse complement strand
TTTGAAAGCTGGTCTGTGTAAAGCGAATATGAGGTCAGCCAGTTGATTGCGGGGAAGTGGCGCTTGTACGCAAGGTTTGCGTCAAGTCCCCAGAACACCTTAACAATTCTCAGCGTAGCCTGGGAAACAGGCTCGGAAATATCGCCGCCCGGAGGTGAAACCGCGCCGATAACCGACAGCGCGCCTTCTGTGTCCCCGGTGCCGTTAACAATCACGCGTCCCGCGCGCTCGTAGAACTGAGCCAGACGGCTGCCGAGATAAGCCGGATAACCTTCCTCACCGGGCATTTC